>JBPCKH010000096.1:0-12605 GCA_051004475.1 Candidatus Limnocylindria bacterium
GCATCGCCATCGGCGAGAAATCCGACTGGAACAAGGGCTACGGGACCGATGCGCTCCGCGCAATCTGTGACTTCGGCTTCGGCGAGCTACGGCTCGCGCGGATCGGCCGCCACGTCTACGCCGGCAACGACCGCGCCCGGCGGTCGTATGAGAAGGCCGGGTTCACCCACGAGGGGACACTGCGCCACGCCCACTTCGCGCGCGGCGAGCACATCGACGTCCACGCGATGAGCCTCCTTTGCGATGAGTGGTCGGCGCTGCCGCATCGGCGCAGTTGGGAGTACGACTGAGTCGGGTACGATGCGGCCGTGTTCGAGCTGCGACGGGACCCGGTCACCGGCTGGTGGTCGGCCATCGTGGCCGATCGAGCGTTCGAGCGCGGCTCCTTTGCCGTCGAGGCGCAGCCCGTCGAGGGCACCCACTGCCGCCACTGCGATGACGCACCGGACGACGAGCCGCCGCATCACGTCCGTCGCGTGCCGCTGCGCTCTGATGCATTCCATCGGATCGACTCGTCGAAGGCGCGCGCCGCACAGCTCAGCCTGAGCGAGGTCGAGCGCGCCACCGGTTCATGGGAGATCCTGGTCGGGCCTCGCGATCATCACGAACGAATGGCCGATGCGGCGCCGCAACTGGCCGGTGGGCTGCTGCGTGCCGCCCGCGACGCGATGCGCGACATTGCGGGCAAGCCGCGCGAGAGCGATGCGGAGGGCCGCCCCGAGCCGCTCTATATCCAGGTCGTCCAGAGTCACGGCCGGCAGGCAGGGTCGCGGACCTCGCACCTCAACGTTGAGCTGTACGCCATCCCACAGGTCCCGCATTGGGTCGCCGAGGAGATCGGCGGCGGCGCGCGCCAGGTGATCAAGTCGCGGCGTTGCGTGTGGTGCGCGCTCTCCGAGTCGGAAGAGGAGAACGGCGAGCGTCTCGTGTTCGCGGACCATCACGCGGTCGTCTTCGCGCCGGCCGCCAGCAGGTCCGCCTTCGAGATGGTGGTCGTGCCGCGCGCCCACGCGGCGGACTTCACCGGGCTCGACGACGAGGCGATCACGGCGACCACGGCGACCCTGCAGCGCGCGCTCCACGCGCTCGATGCACTGGGCAACCCGCCGTACAACCTGTTCCTCCATACCTCCCCGGCCGGCGAGCGGCTTGACCAGACATTCCATTGGCACTGGGAGATCCATCCACGCCTGCGCGTGATCGGCGGCCTGGAGCGTGCGACCGCACTTGCGGTGAACCCGGTGGCGCCCGAATACGCGGCCGAGGTGCTGCGAGGGCAGCTGCGGCAGTAACAGATGCCTGGACCGGTGCGTCACAGGCAGACCGAGGAGGGGCGGTACGTGCGGAGGACGAGGTGCAGTCGATGGCGGTTCCCGGCCCGATTCCGTGGGATGTTCCCGCGATGAGCCGCCGCGCCGTCGACAGCCGAGAGCTCGAATTCGCCCATCTCTTTGAAGAGTACTCAGCACCGATCCACAACTACGTGCTGCGCATGGTCGGCGACCCCGACCGCGCCGCCGACATCACGCAGGACGCCTTCATCAAGGCCTATCGCAAACTCGACACCGTGAACGAAGCCACCTCGACGCGATCGTGGCTGTACCGCATCGCCACGAATACGGCGATTGACGACATGCGGCGCCGGCGCATGGTGACGCCGATGGGCGACGACGCGCCGACCTTCGCGAACCGGCCCGATCCGCGCCCCGGACCCGAGGCACAGGTGATGGCCGCCACCCTCGACGAGCGGGTTCAGCGAGCGCTCATGAAGCTGCGGCCCAACCATCGCCAGTGCCTGCTGCTCAGCGACCTCGACGACATGAGCGCGCAGCAGATCGGCGAAGTGATGAGTCTTTCATACGCCGCCGTCCGGACGCTCCTGTGCCGCGCCCGGGGCGAGATGCGGCACGCGCTCGCGGCCGAGGGCTTCGCACGATGACGATGAATCGCCACGAGTCGTTCCAGGAGCTCATCAGCGCATCGCTCAACGGCGACCTGACGGTCACCGAGCGCCAGCGACTCGACTCCCACCTCGACTCGTGCAGTTATTGCCGCGACACGCTGGCCGCCTTCTCCGAGCAGCGGCGCATCATGTCCGGCCTGCGGCACGTCGGACCTCCGCGCGATCTCGGCGCCCGCGTCCGAGCCGGGATCGAGCGCGGCCGGTTCAAGCCAACGCCCTGGTGGCGCCGCCCGGCGGTGATGTTCACGGGAATCGGTGGCAGCCTCACAGCGGTGGCCGGTGCGCTCCTCGCCATCGTCCTGCTCAATGGTGATGCTGCCGAGTCCGAGGTCGGGCAGATCAGGCCGAGCCCCTCGGTCACGATCACGGCGCCCAGCGAGACTGCTCGCCCCACCCTGGCCCCAGTTTCGTCGTCCCCGATGCCCTCCGCCTCCGTCTCCGCCTCCGTCTCCGCGACGGCCTCGCCGCCATCGGCGGCACCCAGCGCGACCGTGAGCCCGGTCGAGGAAGCCCCGGAGCCGGATGTCGTGATGGCCGTCGACGGGCCGTTCGACGCGCTGGCATTCAGCGTCGTAGAGACGCCGACGCGCGAAGAGGTCACCATCGAAGAGACGGCGGGCAGCGACGTCGATGAGCCGATGGCCCCGACCGGCCCGCCGATCGTCGCCGAGCTCTCGTCCGACGGCCAGTGGCTGGCCTTCATCACCGAGGGAGGTGGCAGCGGCTTCAATGCGGTATGGGCCACCCGCCTCACCGATGCGCCCGAGCCGACCGATCCCGACGCCACGCCGCCAATCGATTCGATCGTTGCCGTCGGCGAGACCGTCCACCTCGGCGAGTCGGTGGCGGGCAGCCCGTTCCTCGAGCGCATGTCCTGGTCATCGGACGGTGGTTACCTGGCGTACACGCTGGCCAACCCGGAGACCGACGAACCGGACGCGGATGTCTGGATTTTTGAATCCGCAAGCGGCAAGCGTCGGCAGCTCACTGATGTCGGGAATGCGTACGCCGCCAGCTTCGTCCCGAGCACCGACGAGGTCACCGCCAACCTGTGGGTCAGCCTGGCGGGCAACGAGCCGCGAAGCTTCGTGATGGGACTTCGATCCGACGTCGAGATCACGCCGGGCGACCCTGCGGAGCTGGGTACGGCCGCGGACGACGTCTTCCAGCCGCTGCTGAGTCCGAGCGGGTCGCTCGCCATCTTCTGGCGTGGCCGCATGGCCCAGGACCCCGACCTCGGCTGGACGTTCGTCGAGGATGGTGCTCCCTATCTCGCCGAGCACGATCTTGGTAGTGAGCCATCCGCATTCGGGAACGAGCGCCAGGTCTTCAGCGACCTCCCGACCGAAGGAGCGCTGTTCGGATCGGCGGCCATGACCTGGGGCCTCGACGGCGATGCATACGCCATCTGGGACACGACCTGGACGGGCGACATTGAGGAGGGCGGGGAGCCCTACCCCGACGCGGCGCGCGTGTACTTCGGCCATGCCACGGACGCTCGGGGCCTGACGCGCCAGCACGCCATCGACCGCGGTGACGTGGGCGCCGAGCTGATGATCGTGGACGTCGAGGTTGCCCCGACCGGCGGGCACCTCCTCATCACCGTCCGGGAGCGGCAGGGCGGCGTGATGGAGGCTCCGCGAGCCGAGCTCCGACTGATCACTCGGAATGTCGGCGACGTTGCCGATGAGGTTGACATTCTTGATGTGGCGGACGATGGCTGGGTTGGACCGGCGGTCTTCAGGGCGGATGCGCAACCCGATTGGGATCCGGCCCTGGCGCCATAGGCTCCCGACCGCATCGGTATACTCTGGCGCGAACCCTTTAACGCGGTCCGGCGAGGCCGCCAAGGAGACGCATGACCGAACACCGCATCCTCGACGCCGATGATGTGCGTCGGGCGATGACCCGCATCGCCCACGAGATCGTGGAGCGCCACGGTGGCGTCGATGGCCTCGTTCTCGTCGGCATTCGCAGCCGTGGCGTCCCGATCGCTCGGCGGCTGGCAGGGCTCATCGAGCAGCACGAGGGCGAATCGGTCCCGGTCGGATCGCTGGACATCACCTACTATCGCGATGACCTGACACGACTGGCGCACGCGCCGATTGTAAAGCGCTCGGATCTCGAGGCCGAGGTCAGCGGCCAGACCGTCGTGCTCGTCGACGATGTCCTCTACACAGGCCGCACCGTTCGCGCTGCGCTGGATGCCCTCACCGATCACGGCCGGCCCCGAGCCGTTCGCCTCGCGGCGCTGGTGGATCGGGGACATCGGGAGCTGCCCATCCGCCCTGATTTCGTCGGCAAGAACCTGCCGACCGGTGCCGAAGAGATCGTGCACGTCCGCCTGGTTGAGACCGATGATGCCGACGAGGTCGTGATCGAGCGGCCGGAGCACGCCGCATGATGCTCGACACCCTGCCTGCAGCGGGCACGCAGCGCCACCTCCTCGACGTCGACGAGTTGAGCCGTGCTGAGATCGAGCGCATCCTCGACCTGGCAGTTGAGATGCGCGGCGCACGCGTCGCGCGGACGCATCGGTCGATGCTGGAGGCCGAGACGGTCGGACTCTGTTTCTACGAGGGCTCCACCCGTACGCGCGTCAGCTTCGAGCTGGCGGCGAAGGCGCTGGGTGCGACCGTGGTCGACCTGCACCTCGCCGGCAGCAGCGTGGGCAAGGGCGAGTCGATGGTCGACACGCTCCGCACCATGGAACGGATGGGGGTGACCACGCTAGTGCTCCGGCACGGGGCGTCGGGTGCGCCCAACCTCGCCGCTCGGACGACCGGCATGGTCATCGTCAACGCGGGCGACGGCATGCACGCGCACCCGACCCAGGCGCTGCTCGATGCGCTGACACTGCGCGAGGCACTCGGGCCCCTTGACGGACGGGTGATCGCCATCATTGGCGACGTGGTCCACTCCCGGGTCGCGCGATCCAATCTCCATGCGCTGGTTCGGCTCGGGGCGCGAGTTCGGCTGGGCGGGCCGGCGGCATGGGTCCGCGGCTTTGACCGGTGGCCCGGCGTCGACGTGACCACGAACATTGAAGACGCGCTGACCGGCGTGGACGCCGTGATGAGCCTGCGCGTCCAGCTCGAACGATCGGCGGGCGCCGCCGCGCCACCACTGCGCGAGTACGCCGCCGATTGGCGCCTCGATGAAGCGCGCATGGAGCTGGCTGCACCAGGTGCGCCGATCCTCCATCCAGGCCCGACGAACGAAGGAGTGGAGCTCACCGCAGCTCTTGCAAACGGGCCGCGCAGCCTCATCGGTCGCCAGGTTCAGAACGGCGTGCCGGTGCGCATGGCGATCCTGGCAATGGTTACGGGAGCCGCGTGAGCGACGCACGCTTCGGAAGCCTGACCGATGCGCCGGCAAGCTTCCTGCTGGCCGGCGTTCGCGTCGTCGACCCGAACGATGGCTCCGATTCGGTTCGAGACCTGGCCGTGGTCGACGGGTTCATGGTTGGGCCGGCGCGCGAGCCCGATGGCGTCGAACGGATCGATGGTGCCGGCCTCGTCGCAGCGCCCGGCTTCTGCGATCTCCATACGCACCTGCGCGAGCCTGGCGGCGAGGGCGGCGAGACGATCGCTTCAGCCACACGAGCAGCGGCTCGGGGCGGATTCACCACGGTGTGCGCCATGCCGAATACTGATCCACCACTTGATGAGGCGCCGCGTCTGAGTTGGGTACTGGAACGGGCCCTGGATGGCGCCTGCCGTGTCCGCGTCATCGGTGCTGCCACCATCGGGCGCAGGGGGGAGACCATTGCTGACCTCGGCGCGATGACGGCGGCGGGCGCGGTCGCATTCTCCGACGACGGCGCTGCGATTCCCTCGCCTCGACTGGCGCGCGCGGCAATGATCGCTCTCCATGCACTCGGGCGCCCGCTCCTCGAACATGCGGAGGACGCGTCGCTCGCGCGTGGGAGTGTGATGCGTGCGGGTCCGACGGCCGTGCGCCTGGGGCTTCCTGCTTGGCCGCCAAATGCCGAGCTGGCGGTGGTCGAGCGGGACATCGCGCTGGCCGAGGAGACCGGCGCGCGCCTGCATCTCACCCACCTGTCGACCGGCGCCGCCATTGAGGCAGTGCGACGGGCACGTGCGCGTGGCCTGCCGGTCACGTGCGACGTGACGCCGCACCATATTGCCCTCACGGACACCTGGGTCGCAGGGTCGCGCCGGTTCGCCTGGGAGGAAGCCGAACCTGCCGAGGCCCGGGACGCGGATCTCGCGTTCGACGGCCGTTGTCGCGTCAATCCGCCGCTCGCGTCGCGAGATGATGCGCTGGCGCTGCTGGCCGGCCTGGCGGACGGAACGATCGACGCGATCGCCACGGATCACGCTCCACATCCTCCAGAGCGGAAGCTGGTCCCGTTCGAGGACGCGGCACCGGGGATGATCGGGCTGGAGACCGCGCTTCCCATCGGGCTGGCGGCTGTCGCGGCCGGTCACCTGGATCTGCCAACCCTGGTCGCTGCACTCTCGATCCGCCCTGCGGAGATCATCCGGGAGCAAAGAAGCATGGCCATCGGTCAGCTCGCCGACCTTGTGGTGTTCGATCCTGTGACCCTGCGGCGTCTCGAGGCCCGTGACTTGGCGTCGGCATCAGCAAATTCTCCGTTGCTCGGCATGAACCTGCCCGGAGAAGTGCGGCTGACCGTTGCCGAAGGTCGCGTCACGTATCGGTCCTGAGGCCGCCGCTCAGCACGCTAACTGATCCCGAGACGCTCAAATCGGCTGACCAACTCTGGCTCGGGCCTGGAGCGCACCGCTCAGCGGCGCCAGCGGGCCGCAAAGGCCGATCCAAGCCCCCACTGCAGGCCGGATACAGCGCGCCCCGCGGCCCGCGGGTTGAATTAGCGCCGCTCAGCGGTGGCGGGGTGGCGGAACCCACGTTACCGAGCGTGATATGGCCGGGGGTACCTTCGTACTACCGGACGCTCAGTCAGCCGCGGGGACTGGACCCGGGTTCGAAACGCGTTGCCCATCGGTGCCCGGGTGGGCTCTACAGCCGACGCAGGCATGGCCCGCCGCCAATTCCGCAGCGCCGGGTTGAGTTAGCGCCGCTCAGCGGCGGCGCGGGGCGCGAGGCGCAAACCCGAGTGTTGGAGCGTCAAGGGGCGGGATGTGGGACGATGCGGCAGGCCACTCGCCGCCCAGACCACCGAGGAATGGCTTGTCAGTTCGTTACAACGAAGAGCTCGACCCGAACGAGGGCCCCGGCTTTGGATGCTTCGTCACTCAGGCGATCCTGTTCGCCGTCATCCTGCTTCTCATCCCGGTCGGCCTGTTCGCGTTCAACTGGCCGGTCTGGCTGCTGGCGATCCTGCTCTTCATCGCCCTCATCCTCCTCTTCTTCGTGAGCATGACCAGCGTATTCCTGCTTCGTGTCTTCTTCGCCGATCGGCGTCGCGGCCAGGGCCGTCAGACAGGGGTCGCCAGGCCTCAGACTCGAGTCATCACTACCGATGAGGATGGGTCCGATGAGCAATGACCGCCGAGCCGCCAGTATCGGCGCGGGGATGTTACCGGCAGGCAAGAGGGACAGCTGAATGCCCCTGATGGTGACCTTTTTTAACGTGCGCAAGGGTCGTGATGCAATCTTCAAGCGCGGCATGCGCCACATCTTTCCTCGCACGGCACGCCAGACCGAAGAAAAATACGGGATCCGATTCGTCGGGTGGTTCAACGTGACCGAGGGCTCGACCTGGAACAACGTTCTCATCATCGACCTGCCGAACTACGCCGTGCTGGACAAGCTGTACGCAGATCCGTCGATGCGCGGGTTCGGTCATCGCGTGGCCGAATCGGTGTTCGACTCGAAGCACACGATCTTCCTGCGCGAGCGGATGGGCCCCGACTTCGTGTACAAGCCGTGAGCAAACCGTCGTCCTCGCCCCGAATCGTTGCACTGCGCGAGCTCGCCGCCGAGGCCGAGCTCGAGCGTCGCGACTTTCTGTACGAGGCTACCGAGCAACTGCGCCGATTCCTGGACCAGAACCGCGAGCGCCTGCGCGAGATCGGTCCGATCAAGCTGGTCGACAACGAGCAGGATTACCTTCTCTACCACCCCGTAGATCAAACCTGGACCACGCGCCTCACCTACCAGGACCCCGCCGACAGCGAGTGGTACGACCAAGAGCAGATGGTCGACACCATCAGCGAGGTCATCGAGCTCTACAACCCCGCCGACATCTTCTCGTGGCTGATCGAGGCATCCCGCGATGCACCGGCGCACCTCGTCTCCGCCGACGAGCTGGCGCGCGAGGAGGAGCTGGTCGAAGGCGTGGCTTCCGATGACTGGGAGGCCGGATTGCCGCCGTCCCAACAGGAGACGCTGGCAGCACAACGGCTCTGGCAACTGGCCGATGCGTACCGCACCCAGCTCGGCACCGCCCAGGCGCAGCTGCTGCGCGAGTTCAGCTCGAACGCCGAGGAGGTCCTGCGCCGCACCGGCGACCTCCCGCTGCTGGACGAGCCGGAGGACATGCTCATCCTCCGCGCCGACGGACGCTTCGAGACGAGCCTGGATCTCTCGGATCGGCCTGAGGACGTGGTCGCCTCCGCCGAGGCCCGCCGCCCTGGGCTGCTGGTCACCGAGGCCAAGACGATCGCAGCGTTCTACGATCCGGCCGACGTCCTCCACTGGGTGACCGAGGCGCTGGCCGAACGCTATCCGGCGGTCGACTTTTCCGCCGTCTACGAATGATCGATGCGGCCCTTCGCGGCGCCACCGTCGAATCGCTGTTCGCATCGGCCGGGGCGCTGCTCGATGGACACTTCCTGCTGAAATCGGGCCGGCACACGGGCCGCTACCTCGAGAAGTTCCTGGTGCTCCAACACCCTCGCTATGGCGTCGAGCTATGCCGGCGATTCGCGGAGGTGCTCGCGCCGTCGCTGCCGACCCTCGTGGTGGGGCCCACGACCGGTGGCGTGATGTTGTCGTTCGAGACCGCACGCCAGCTCGGAGGATCGGTCCGGGCGGCCTTTGCCGAGCCCGCCGCTTCAGGCGGGCGCGAGTTGCGGCGGGGATGGACCGTTGATCCCTCCGAACGGGTCGTGCTGATCGACGACATCCTGACCACCGGTGCCTCGCTGATCGAGACCGTGGAGGCCGTCCGAGCTGCCGGCGTCGAGCCGGCAGCCGCGGCAGTCATAGCTGATCGGTCCATTGCGCCGGTCGACCTCGGCTTTCCCCTCCACTCGCTGGGCCGGATCGAGATTCCGTCGTGGGATGCCGGTGCCTGCGAACTGTGTGCCACCGGGGTGCCCTTGCGGAAGCCAGGCAGCAGGGGGCCCACGTAGATCCGCCCTTCAACCCGCCACCTGCCAACCAAGATTGGCTTAGGTCGGGAAGGCCCGTCCCGACTCGCCACCTACCAATTTCACCGTGGCGATGCAACGCGCGGCCGATCATCCACGCTCAGCCATCAAAGGCATCGGCTCCGGAGACATCCTTAGCCGATCCTGATTGGTACGTGGGGGCAAAGTTGCGACACCGACGCCATGTGCCCCTGCCGGGGGACGAGGTCAGCCCTTGGCGCCGCCGGTGAAGTCCCAGGATGCGAGGTGGAGCGACGGGACGACGTACGCGCCGGTGCCGAAGGTCGCGCCGCCGACCAGGGTGACATCCGAGCCGATGCCGCGCACCTGGTCAGGACCCAGCGCCTCCACGAATGACTGGGTGAAGCGCATGTTCGTGACGGGCCGCACGATACGTCCATCCTCGATCAGCCACACGCCGTTGCGGGTCAACCCGGTCACCACCTGGGTCCGCGGATCGAGGATGCGGGTGTACCAGAAGTCGGTCACCAGAAGCCCGCGCTCGACGCCGGCGACCAGCTCATCCGATGACGACGAGCCTGGCTCCACCACGAGGTTGGCGGGCAGCGCGCCCCACGGCCCGGCACCGACGATCGCATTGCCGGTCGACTCGCCGCCGAGCGCCTTCGCGGTGCGCCGATCGTGGACAAGGCCGCGCGTGACGCCATCCCGAACCAGCTCGACTCGACGCTTTGGTGTGCCCTCGGCGTCGAAGCCGATACCGACCGCCATCGAATGCGCGACGTCATCGGCCAGGGTGAGTGACGCGTCGAACTGAGTCTCGCCGATGCGGGCGAACGATCGGCCCTCGTCTACAGCCCGGCCGTTGAAGCCGTAGATCGCGAGAAACGTCAGGATGTTGACAACGCAGGATGGGCCAAGCACGACCTCGTAGCGGCCCGGCTCGAGGTCGCTCGCATCCGCCGAAGCACGGGCACGCCGGGTGGCATCGGCTCCAACGATCGCGCCATCCAGGTCGGCCAGCCTTACCGACGCCGCCCGCCCCGAGCCATCCGCCGTCCCTGTCCGCGCGATCCCGTCCAGGAGCGCCGTCGTGCTGCGACCGGTCAACCGCTGGCCCCCAGAGTTGGCGTAGGCGGTGGTGATGCCGTCGGTCGAGCAGAAGCCGGCCGTCTCGAGTCCGCCCGAGGCTGCGACGAAGGCGCCGACCCGATCGGCGCGCTCGTCAGGGTCCGCCGTGGCCGTCGCCTCGTCCCAGTGCTCGACGGCCGGCGCGGCGGCCACGGGCGCCAGGCCCGGCCAGCCCGGATCAACAGGCTGCAGGGCGGCCGCCTCCATGGTCGATCGCACCAGGCGCGACAGCGCCTCGTCATCGGTCTGGTTGCCGGACGCTTCGGCGACCCGCCCATCGAGGGCGACGCGCAGATCGATGCGACGCGCGGCATCGGCGACGTTCTGGTGGATGAAGCTGGTCGCGAATCGGGTCAGGGTCTCCGTGCCGACGCTGACCGTGACCTCGGCTTCCGCATCGGTCCCGACCAGGGCCAGCACGCGCTCGCAGGTGGAGAGCAACTGGTCGCTCATCCGCTTACTCCCACGCGAACCCCGCGGAAGCGGCACGGGACCGATGGGTGCCCGGTGTGGCCGATCTGCCCTGGCTGCCCCTTGCCGCAGTTCGGCGTGCCCCAGAAGGTCAACTCCGACTCGTTGCCGAGCATGTCGAGCGAGCCCCAAAAGCGCGGACCGATCCCGGTATAGGTCGGATTCTTGATCATCCGTCCCCGCTTGCCGTTCTTGATCTCCCAGCCGATCTCGCAGCCGAACTGGAAATTCAGGCGCTTGTCGTCGATCGACCATGATCGGTTGGTGTCGACCAGGATCCCGTCGTCGGTGGCAGCGATCATCTCCTCCAGGCTGGACGTGCCGGGCAGAAGTCCCACGTTCGTCATGCGCACCATGGGCAGGCGGTTGTAGCCATCGCCGCGGACCGCACCCCCGGATTCGGCGATTCCGGCAAGTGCTGCCGAGTCGCGACCTGAGAGAACGCCCACCCAGATGCCGTCCTTGACGATGTCGACCGGGTGTGCGGGCGTGCCCTCGTCGTCATAGCCAAAGGAGCCGAGCGCGCCGGGCAGGGTCGCATCGGCGGTGACGTTCATGAGCTCAGAGCCGAAGCGGAGTGAGCCGATCTGACTCAGGTCCAGCCAGGAGGTACCGGCGAAAGCGGCCTCCCAGCCCAAGATGCGATCGAGCTCGACGGCGTGGCCCACCGACTCGTGGATCTGGAGTGCCATCTGCTCGGAGCCGATGATGAGAACGGTCGCGTCGTGGCTCGGGCATTGCGGGGCGGTCAGCAGCTCACGGGCTTCCTGCGCGATCCGGGCGGCATTGCCTTCGAGGTCGAGCTCGCGCACCAGCTCCCAGCCGCGTGTCGCGTACTGGCCACGGATGCCCGGGTAGCTGCGGCGCTGCGTCTCATGCTCGCCATTGGCCGTGGCGTCCATCCGCGCTCCACACTCGCGGATGCGCTGGTCGATCCGATGGCCCTCGGAGGAGACCAGCCACTTCGTCGTATCCCAGATGTCGTAGCCGGCATTTGCGACGTCGGCACCATGGTCGCGCATGGTCCGCGTGGCGGTGACGAGCATGTCGCCCTTTTCCGCCATGGGTACGCTCAGCGGGTCCTCCTGCACCGCGTTCTCCCAGTGGTCCTGGCGGACGTCGACCGGCGTCAGCCCCAGGTCCTTTCCCGGGACCGATGCGCTGGCCCGGGCGATGGCCGCCGCCTGCGCACCGGCCGCCTGTGCCGCTGCGTGGGTCAGGTCGGAGGTCGAGAAGAAGCCCCAGCCAGAGCCGATCAGGGCGCGCACCCCAAGCCCGACCGTCCCTTCCTGGGTGAGGCCCTCGATCTCGCCGTTGCGGGCGTTCATCGATTCGTGGCGGCGGTCCATGACGCGCGCATCGGCGTAGCGAGCGCCCGCGGCAAGGGCGGCTTCCACCGCCGCCTCGGCGTAACCGAACATCGGTGAATGGTAGCCGGGCTTCTGGCTTCCCGTGGCTCTGGAGCCGTTAGCTCCACTTTATCTGAGAGGAATGTGCGGCGGAGGACGGGACGACTCAGTCCGTGCGGCCAGGTCCAGCCGCGATCCCGCCCCCGGGCCGATGCGCCGCGTCCACCCGCTCGATCGGCTCCTGCCAATTGATTTCGGTGATGCGACCGGGCGGGAACTCGCCATCTGCTGGAACGATCCCGTCCTCGGCCTCGAGCGGGATGCCGATCGGCGCAACGAGGTAGCGGCCGGCCAGGCGTCGAGCGTCACGGTCGAGCGCGAAACCCGCCTTTGCACGGTGGAAGG
>JBPCKH010000097.1:0-3696 GCA_051004475.1 Candidatus Limnocylindria bacterium
CATTCTCGTCCTGACCGGCATCACCGCCGCCGACGAGGCGCAGCGCTTCCGTTATCTGCCGACGCACATCGTGGCTTCGGTGGCGGACCTGATCGACGAGATCCAACCGCTCGGCTCCTGACGGTCCGCGGCAGTTTTCCATCGGGGCGCAAACGATGATCGGCATTCAGCCTTGGGTCGTAGTTACTTGCGCTCCGGCGCAAGCGGCGAGGATTCCTGACACGCAGTGGCCACATCATTGGTCCAGAATGAGCCGATGAAGCCGGACCTCGAGTTCCAGCCGCTGACGCCGGAGCGGCTGCCCGACCTGGCCGCCCTGTTCGGCCAGGGCGGCGACCCGAAGTGGTGCTGGTTCGCGTCGTTCCGGGTGCGCGGCGTCGACTTTCGCAACTCGACGGCAACTTCCAACCGCGCCGTGCTCGAGCGAGCGGTGGACGGCCTCGAGGACCGAGCTCCGGGGCTGATCGCGTACCGCGATGGCGAGGCGATCGGGTGGGTCAGCCTCGGACCACGCGACGACTACGAGCGCCTCAAGCACTCGAAGATGCTCGCGCCGATCGATGACAAGCCGGTCTGGTCGATCGTCTGCTTCGTGGTCGGGCGCAAGGCCCGCGGTCAGGGCGTTGCCGCCGCGCTCCTGGGCGCCGCAGTCGACTATGCGCGTGAACACGGCGCAACCCTGCTCGAGGGCTACCCGGTCGAAACCGATGGCGCTCGCATCCCGTCCGCGAACGCCTACATGGGGACGCGCCGCATGTTCGAGCGCGCCGGGTTCACCGTGGTCGAGCGCCGGCAGTGGAACCGAGCCACCGCGGTGCGACCGATCGTGCGACGGCGGATCCGCGCCCCCTAATCCTGCTTCCCGTCGATTGCGCGGGCCAGCTCCTTCTTGTCCATGCTGGAGCGGCCCGCCACTCCCAGCTTGCGGGCTCGCTCGTAGAGCTCCGCCTTGGTGTTGCCGTAGAGGTCGACGCCGCCGAAGGTCTCACCTTCGCCCCGCCGCGCGCGCTGCCCACCGATCTCCGAGCGACGGTCCGACGGTCCCTTCTCGTCCTTCTTCTCCCAGTGGTCGTCGACCTTCTCGTAGGAGTGCTTCAGGCTGGCGAACGCCGTGCGGTGCGCCCGCTCGCCCTCGCCGTAGGAATCCACCGCGCTGTCGTGCGTCTTGACCCAGGTCTCCTGCGCCTTCTTCGGCGATCGCTTTAGCGTATCGGGAAGCTCTTTTCGTCCGGGCATCGGTCCTCCTCCTCCGGCGTCTGCGGACCGATACTTCTGCAGAATCCTGGCCGTTCGCTTGCTTGCGCCGACGCGGTACCCTTGTCGATGCGCCCGGAGGGGCATCGCTACCGTGGTCACTCGATCAGCATCGACGCCGGATCACGTAGGCGGCAACGCCGGATCACGTAGGCTCGGTCCAATCGAGCAGCCGCCGGATGAGCGAGTCACTCCGGGCGTCTACGCGTCCGCCGCGGCAAACAAGCTACGCTTCTTCCTCAAAGTAGGTTTCATTCAGGCGAAGCAAGCTGAGACTGCGGATTTCGGTGACGCCGACGCCATGGTCGATCATCAGCTTCGATAGCTCCGTTCCATCGATCAGCACAATGCGTTTTTCGATTCGACTGACGTACTCACGCGCATCGCTCGTGAAGTGGGAGGTGGTGATGAACACGCCTTTGCGTGACCGCTGACCTTCCAGGCTTGCCCGCGAACGACTGAACGTCCGGTCGCCTGACCGGCGCGTCTGTCCAGCGCTTCGCTTGGAGATGAACCACCTCTAGTCCGAGTTTGTCTTCCTTTATCACCCCGTCCACACCGTCATCGCCAGTCCGGCCCAACTGCTGGCCGGCGTCAGCGAGCGATCCTCCATACCCCATGGCCAACAGCAACTGCAGGACGATGCGCTCAAAGAATTCTGGTGAGGACCGCTTCACGCGGTCAAGGAGATCGCGTTCTAGCGCCGCTCGAAGGACACGATCGGCGGCGTCGATCTGTTCTTCAGGTGTGCGCTCATCCTCGTCGCCGTCAACTCCTGAGGTCGGAATGTCCTTGTTCTGCTCCCGGCGCTTTCCCGCACGCGCACGGAACTCTCGGAACTCAGGTGATATCTCGGCGAGATAGGGGATGGTGATCCGGTCGGGAGGCGACGTCAGGACTTGTCGACCGCGGTCGGTAATCACATAGCGGCCCCGCGCCGGGCTCTCAATGACCGCCGACTGCTTCAGGTAAGAAACCGCCCACCGACGCGGTGCGCGTGGGTCCAGATCGTAAGCGTTGCGCTCGTTCCTCCTCAGTAAGTCCGAACTCATCAGCCAGTGCGTCAATCGCATCTCGCGGCGAATGTTGCTCCCCATCGCCCACATATCGCAGGACGGGCAGCATGAGTGTCTGGAAGTCAGGAATGGCCATGATTCCCCACCCTACGGTCTACGATCGGTGATCTCGATGCGGATGCGCTTGTTGATGCGGCCCTTCGACTCATAGCCGACCACCTTCACGCGGCCGATCTCGCTGGTGCGTGCGACGTGGGTGCCGCCATCAGCCTGGAGGTCGAGGCCCACGATCTCGATCGTCCGGATCTCGGTGATCCCCTCAGGCAGCAGGTTGATCTTGGTGCGGATGAGGTCGGGGATGGCGAGTGCCTCCTCGCGCGGCAGGATCTGCACGCGGACCTCGCGATCAGCGTCAATCTCCAGATTGACGCGCTTCTCGATCTCGCCCACCAGGTCGCCCGACATCCTCTCGAACTCGAAGTCCATGCGTCCCGACAACGGCTCCATGTTGCCGCCGGTGACCGATGCGCCATGGTCGCGCCAGACGACCCCGCACAGCACGTGCAGGGCGGAGTGCGTGCGCATGAGCCGATGCCGCCGCTCCCAATCGAGCCCGGCTGACACCTGGGTGTCCACGGCCGGCAGCTCTGAGCCCGTTTCGATGCTGTGCCAGATCTCCTCGCCACGTTTCCTGGCGCCGATGACCCGCCACGACCCGCCTGAGTCGCCGGTCAGCAGACCCGTATCGGCGGGCTGACCGCCGCCGCCGGGATAGAAGACGGTCCGATCCAGGAGGACGGCGTTTGCATCGGCATCGAGGTCGACAACAACCGCATCGGCCTGTCGGGCGTAGGCATCGGTGTAGCAGATGTTCTCGCTCACGCCCCAAGGCTAGCGCAGTCTTGACGCCGGGCGTTCAATGGACACGTGCCCCGGTGCGCCTTCCTCGCACCGCCCCACCCAACTTCGCGGAGGTCACGCGCGATGCGCAGCTCGGCTCGACGGTCAATTGGTCTTGTCATCCTGCTGACACTGCTGCTCGTCGTGTCGGCAATTGCCGCTCCTATCGGACTTGCGCGGCAGGCGACCTCGACCAGCGTCGCCGGCATCGACGTGGATGCGACGACCATTCCGGAGCTCCAGGCGCTCATGGACCGTCACCGACTCACGTCGGTCCAGCTGACCCAGTTCTACTTGCACCGGATCAAGAAGCTGAACCCGCAGCTCAACGCGGTTATCACCGTGAGCCCCACTGCCCTCGCCGATGCGCGGGCAGCTGACAAGGCCCGCCGGCAGGGCGACGACCGTCCGCTGCTGGGCATCCCCATCCTCGTCAAGGACAACATCAATACGACCGGGATGCCGACGACGGCCGGGTCCTGGGCGCTGGCCGGCAGCACCCCGTCAGATGCGTTCATTGTCGAGC
>JBPCKH010000098.1:0-3202 GCA_051004475.1 Candidatus Limnocylindria bacterium
GAACAGCAGGGAGCTGGCCGACGCGAAGAGCGCCTATCTCTCGGCCAAGCAGAACGCGGAGTTCAGCCGGGGCGCCCTCGAGCGGGAGGAAAGCCTTTGGCGGAAAAAGATCTCGGCCGAGCAGGACTTCCTCGAGGCGAAGCGGGCATTCGAGCAGGCCGCGCTGAGCGAACGGCTTGCCGCCCAGACGCTCATCGTGCTGGGAGTGCCTTCCGGCTCGCTCGCCAGTCTCGCTTCGGCGCCGGCGGAGAGCATGTCGCGCCACGAGATCCGCTCGCCGCTGAACGGCGAGGTGATCGAACGCAATATTACCGTGGGCGAGGCGGTGGCGGCCGAAGAAGACATCTTCGCCGTCGCTGACCTGTCATCGGTCTGGGTCGACGTGACGGTCTACGCCAAGGACATCGCGTCGGTGCGCGCGGGGCAGGAGGCGACTGTGCGGTCGAGCGACCTCGGGGCCGAGGTCACCGGCCGCGTCAGCTACATCGGGCCGCTCGTGGGCCAGGACACTCGTGCGGCGACGGCGCGCATCGTACTGCCGAATCCAGGGGGGCGGTGGCGCCCCGGGCTATTCGTGACGGTGCACCTGGTGCGGGACCAGACGACGGTACCGCTGGCGGTTGCAGCGGACGCGATCCAGACCTTCCGCGACTGGCGGGTCGTATTCGTGCGCTCGGGAAACTGGTTCGAAGCGCGTCCGTTGGAACTGGGGCGCAGCGACGGCGAATGGGTGGAAGTGCTGAGTGGTCTCTCGCCAGGTGAGCAGTACGCGGGGACCAACTCGTTCGCGGTAAAAGCGGAGATCGGCAAACTCGGAGCGACCCATGATCACTGAGATGCGAGGCACCTCGTGATCGAACGCATTCTCAGTTTCGCCATCCAGCATCGGTGGCTCGTCGTCATTGTCACGCTGGGCATGGCGGCGCTTGGCCTCTACAACTACACCCGGCTGCCGATCGACGCGGTTCCGGACATTACCAATGTGCAGGTCCAGGTCAACACCGAAGCTCCAGGCTACTCGCCGCTCGAGGCGGAGCAACGCGTCACCTACCTGGTCGAGACGGCCATGGCAGGCCTTCCTCGGCTGGAGGAAACCCGTTCGATCTCGCGGTACGGCCTCTCCCAGGTCACGGTCGTCTTCGAGGACGACACCGACATCTACTGGGCCCGCCAGCTGATCGCGGAGCGGGTGCAGGAAGTCCAGAACCAGCTGCCTCCGGGGCTTGAGCCCTCCATGGGCCCGATCGCCACCGGGCTGGGAGGGATCTTTCTGTGGACGGTGGAGGCCAAGCCGGGCGCGACAACCGCGGAGGGTCACCAATACTCGGGGATGGACCTCCGAACGATTCAGGACTGGATTGTACGGCCGCAGCTGAAGACCGTAGCGGGCGTGGCCGACGTGAACACCATCGGCGGCTACACCAAGGAGTTTCACGTCACCCCGTATCCGGACCGGCTCCTGTCCTTCGGGTTTTCCTTCAGGGATGTGCTCGAGGCGCTGGCGCGCAACAACAGCAACATTGGCGCGGGCTACATCGAGCGCAGCGGTGAACAGTACCTCATCCGTGCTCCCGGCCAGGTGCAGGACCTCGAGGACATCCGGCAGATCGTCGTCGGCAACCAACAGGGCACGCCGATCCATCTCGCTGACGTCGCCGAGGTGCTACTCGGCGAGGAGCTGCGAACCGGCGCCGCCACCAAAGACGGCAAGGAAGTCGTACTCGGAACCGTCTTCATGCTGATGGGGGAAAATAGCCGAACGGTGTCGCAGCGCGTGGCGGACAAGATGGCGGAGGTCAACCGCACGCTGCCCGCGGGCGTCATCGCGAAGACCGTGTACGACCGGACAACGCTGGTCAACGCGACGATCGAAACGGTGCAGCACAACCTCCTGCTCGGCGCGCTGCTCGTCATCGTGATCCTGTTCCTCTTTCTCGGCAACGTACGCGCGGCAATCATCACCGCCTGCGCCATCCCGCTGTCGATGCTGTTCGCCATCACCGGCATGGTGGAAAACGGGGTGAGTGGCAATCTATTGAGCCTCGGCGCGCTCGATTTCGGGATCATTGTCGACGGTGCGGTCGTTATCGTCGAGAACTGCATGAGCCGCCTGGCTGGCCGGCAGCATCAACTGGGGCGCCTGCTCACGCGGGCGGAGCGTCTCGAGGTCGTCGCGGATGCGTCGAAAGAGGTCTGGCGGCCCACGATGTTCGGCCAGTTGATCATCATGGTGGTGTATCTGCCGATCCTCACCCTCACGGGCATTGAAGGCAAGATGTTCTATCCGATGGCGTTCACCGTGCTCGTGGCATTGTTCGGCGCGATGATCCTCTCGGTGACGTTCGTGCCCGCGGCGGTGGCGATTTTCATCACCGGCCGGGTGTCGGAGAAGGAAAGCGCCCCGGTGCGCTGGGCGACGAAGGCCTACATCCCGGCGCTCGCGATGGCCATGCGCAATCGTGCGATCACCGTGACGGCCGCCGTAGTCCTGATGGTGGTAACCGGAGCGATGGCCTCCCGCCTGGGCAGCGAGTTCTTGCCCAGTCTTGACGAGGGGGATCTGCTGGTGCACGCACTGCGCATCCCGGGAACCAGCCTGTCCACTGCCGTCGACATGCAGTTCGCGCTCGAACGCAAGCTCAAGTCGTATCCGGAGGTGGATTACGTGTTTTCCAAGATCGGTACGGCGGAGATCGCCACCGACCCGATGCCGCCGAGCGTCGCCGATACCTACGTCATGCTGAAGCCCCGTGATCGCTGGCCGGACCCCGACCGGGACAAGGCGGACCTCGTCGAGCAGCTCCAGCGAGAGCTGCCTTCGATGCCGGGCAACAACTACGAGTTCATCCAGCCGATCCAGATGCGATTCAACGAGCTGATCGCTGGTGTCCGCAGCGACGTGGCCGTGAAAGTGTTCGGTGACGACATGGAGCAGCTTGCCGACGTTGGAGCGAGCATCGAGGCGGTGCTCTCCGCGGTGCCCGGCGCGGCCGATACGAAAGTTGAGCAGACGACCGGCCTGCCGATGCTGACGATCAACCTGCAGCGGCAGGCGATGGCCCGGCTCGGCCTCAGCGTGGCCGACGTTCAGGACGTCATCGAGGTAGCGATTGGCGGCAAGCCGGTGGGGCAGGTCTTCGAAGGTGACCGGCGATTCGACATTGTGGTCCGGCTGCCGGAGGGGCTTCGGACGAACGTGGAC
>JBPCKH010000099.1:0-3556 GCA_051004475.1 Candidatus Limnocylindria bacterium
TCCTCCTCGGCACCTCCATCCGTCGCGGCGGCCTCCTCGGCACGTCCATCCGTCGCGGCCGCCTACCCCCTCACGGTGACCGACGACGCCGACCGTGAGGTCACCCTGGAGGCCGAGCCGCGGGCCATCGTCTAGCTCGCACCATAGAACACCGCGATCGTCTGCGCGATCGGCGCCTGCGATCGGCTTGTTGGCGTGACCGACTTCGACGACCATCCGGCCGAGGTGCTCGAGATCGACAAGGTGGTGACGATGGCCCAGGTCGACGTCGAGGCGGTCATCGCGGCCGAGCCGGACCTCGTCCTGGCAGCCGGCAACGAGCTGACGCCGACGACGGTCATCGATCAGCTAACCGATCTCGGATTACCGGTCCTGGTCCTCTACCCGGAGTCTCTCGACGAGGTGTTCGCTGATATCGAGCTGGTCGGTAGCGCGATCGGACGCAATGACGCCGCCGTGGGGCTGGTCGAGGGAATGGAGGAACGCGTCGCCGACGTCGAGGCGGCGGTTGCGGACCTCGAGCGACCACGCACGTTCTACGAGGTGAGCGTCTTCGAAGGGAGCATCTACACCGCCGGAGAGGGGTCCTTCCTTGCCAGCCTGATCGAGACGGCCGGCGGCGACCCCATCACCGGTGACGCGCTCTCGACCTCGATCGCGCTCGAGGACCTGGTCGCGGCCGACCCCGAGCTGATCCTGCTGGGCGATGCCACCTACGATCCGACCATCACGCCGGAGACGGTTGCAGCGCGAGACGGCTGGGGGACGATGACGGCGGTGGCTGAACGTCGCGTGGTGGTCGTTGCGGAGGACGTCGTGATCACACGGCCCGGGCCACGCATCGTCGACGGGCTGGAGGCGCTGGCGCGCGCCATTCATCCCGACGCTGCTGCGGAGTAGGACGATGCGCGCGGGCGTCGCTCCTCGACAGCTCGTCCGCGGACCCGCGCTGACACGCGCGGCGCTCGTGCTTGGAGGCGGGGCCGCGGTCCTCCTGACGGCGCTCGTCGTTGGCATCGGCCTGGGGAGCGTGGCCATCGCTCCTGACGACGTCCTGCGCGTGCTCGGTCATCGGCTGTTCGGCCTTGGCGCAACGTCGGGGGTCAGCGATGCCATCGAGACGATCGTGTTCGACCTTCGGCTGCCGCGCGTGCTGGGCGCAACGGTGGTGGGGGCCGGCCTGGCCTGCGCCGGCACCATCTTCCAGGCCGTCCTTCGCAATCCGCTTGCCGATCCGTACATCATCGGCACAGCGGCCGGCGCCTCGCTGGGAGCCACGATCGGGATCGTGCTGCCGCTCCTCCTGCCCGCCCTCGCGATCGGAGCCGGGAGCGCCTGGCTCGGCCTGGGGATCGTCCAGCTTCTCGCCTTCGCCGGTGGTATCGGAACGGTCCTGGTCGTGATCAGCGTCGCCCGCAGCGGCGGTCGCCTGCCATCGGTCACGCTGCTGCTCACCGGCTATGCGGTGTCGTCGCTGCTGGCGGCCGGCGTTGCGCTGCTCATGTTCGCGTCGGGGCGCGCGCTGGCGGCCATCTTCTCGTGGCTGATGGGATCACTTGCGGCCGTCGGCTGGGTCGACCTGGCCATCGCGACCCCGGTCGTCGTCGGCGTCTTCGTGATCCTGTTCGCCCGATGGCGAAGCCTCAACCTGCTCCTGCTCGGGGATGGGGCGGCGACGCATCTCGGCCTCGACGTCGGACGCGAGAAGCTGCGGCTGACGATGCTCGCCACGCTGGCCACGTCGGCGGTGGTGGCCATCTCGGGCACGATCGGTTTCGTCGGGCTTGTCGTCCCGCACCTCCTGCGGCTGGTCGTCGGGCCTGACCATCGCCTGCTTCTCCCCGCGAGCACGCTGTTCGGCGCGGCGCTGCTCGTCGTGGCCGATCTGGGCGCACGCCTGGCGGGTGGGATACCGGTCGGCGTGGTGACCGCCTTCGTCGGCGCGCCGTTCTTCCTCTGGCTACTGCGCCGATCCCGTCGCGTATCGGTCTCCGCGACGTCATGACACCCGTCGTCGAGGTTGCCGGGCTCGACGTCTCCTACGAGATCGACGGTTCCGCACGTCGCCCGGTGTTGCGCGGTCTCGACCTGCTGGTCGCGTCCGGCGAGCTGGTGGCGTTGCTCGGCCCGAACGGGAGCGGCAAGACCACTTTCCTGCGCGCCATCGCCGGCACGCTGCGGCGTGATGCCGGCCGGCTGGCGCTCTTCGGCCGCGACCTCGACGACTGGCGTCCCGTTGAGCTCGCCCGTCGCGTGGCAGTCCTGCCGCAGTCGCTGATGCTTCCGGATGGCTTCCGGGTCGCTGAGCTTGTCGAGATGGGTCGTGCACCGCACGCCACACGCTGGTTCGGTTCGTCCGCGGAGGACGCCGTCGCTGTCGAGCGTGCGCTTGCTGACGCCGATGCGCTCGACCTCGCCGAACGACAGGCCGATGAGCTGTCCGGTGGCGAACGCCAGCGCGTCCTGGTGGCGATGGCGCTTGCCCAGCAGCCGGAGCTGCTGCTCCTCGACGAGCCGACGCTGCACCTCGACGTCGCACATCAGGCATCCCTGCTGGCGACCGTCTCGCGGCTGCGCGTACGCCGTGGGCTGACCGTCATCGCGGTTCTCCACGACCTCAACCTGGCCGCGGCGCACGCCGGCCGAGTCGTCGTGCTCGGGTCGGGACGAGTGGTCGCCGACGGCGATCCGGCATCGGTCCTGCAGCCAGGCCTGATCCGGGAGGTCTATGGCGTTGCAGTCGACGAGGCGCACACCGCGGATGGCAGGCGCTTCCTGGTGCCGCCGGCACGTGCCGAGCTCGCAAATGAACCTTCCGCGTCGGCAGGTCGTAAGGATAGGTAGCACCGCATCGGTGGAATGCGTGTGCGGCTGCCCTCCTGCGGGCGGTGCTCCGAGCTTGCTTCGCCCGGTTGATCAACGGACCATCAAGGAGGTGGACAAGCGGATATACTCCACTGCCCGTTGGGCTCTCGCCTCGGCATACGGCCGTGCGCGACCCCACTCAACGTTCTACCCCATCACTGGAGGGAGTTATGAGACGGACCAAGTGGAACGCTTTGGCGTTTCTCTTTTCCGGCGCACTCATCCTGGCGGCGTGTGGCACGCAGCCAGGAGACTCGGCCGATCCGACCGATGCACCACCCGATGCGCCTGGATCGGATGACCCTGGCACATCGGCCGCTCCGACTGACGACGGCAGCACGTCAGCTGGCACGATCACCTACGCGATCGACGGCCAGCTCACCACCCTGTCGAACGCGAACAACGACGTGCCGACCACAGAGGCGTTCGGCTTCATCGGCGCCGCCCTGTACGGGTACGACCCCGCGCTGACCCCGGTCCCGGATCTTGCCGCGGACCTGTGCGAGGTGAGCGAGGACGACCTGGTGTGGACCTGCACGCTGGTCGACGCGATATTCCACAATTGCGATCCGGTGACCGCGGCAGACGTCGCGTTCACCTACGAGGTGGCCAAGAGCGAGAACTGCCGGTTCAACCCGTCGGTCTGCCTCGGGCCGTTCCTCGAGTCGGCGGAAGCGATCGACGAGACAAC
>JBPCKH010000100.1:0-5796 GCA_051004475.1 Candidatus Limnocylindria bacterium
GAAATATAGTGGTGGCGGGGCTCACTCTTCGGCCGGGACCCCCCCCCTCCCCACCCCCCCCCCCAACCCAGCGAGATCGTGCATGCTGTCGACCCCGCGAGGGCGCCACGCGTCGTATCGACGGCGATACCGGGGGTTCAGGGCCTCGAGCGCCTCTATCCAGCCGGCGTACAGGCCTTCCCGCTCGTTGCGATCGTCCGTGCGTCCAGTGTGCGCCGGGAGGGTGGTGAACGGGATGCGCTGGCCGCGCCAGACGACGACCGCGCCACGCTCCGCGGCCGATATGGACTCCTCCAGCTCGGAGGTGTCGGGCGGAAGCGCCGGGACAATGGACCGGCCGGTCATCCTCGGCTCTCGGCGGGCGTGGCAGTCCGGGATGCCGTGCGTCGGGGCCGCGGTACAGGATCGGCGCGCTGTGCCGCGGCCGCCACGAAGTCCCGGAAGAGCGGATGGGGACGATTCGGGCGGCTCTTCAGCTCCGGATGCGCCTGTGTCGCCACGAACCACGGATGATCGCGCAGCTCGATGTATTCGACCAGGCGTCCGTCGGGCGAAACACCACTGAACGCCATTCCGGCCTTCGACAGGCGCTCGCGATAGGCGTTGTTGACCTCGAACCGATGCCGATGCCGCTCGTACGCGATCTCGGTGCCGTACGCCGCACGAACCCTGGAACCGTCGTCGAGGCGAGCGGGATACAGGCCCAGACGCATTGTGCCGCCCTTGTCGGTCACGTCGGCCTGGTCGGGCATGAGGTCGATGACCGGGTGCTCCGTGAACACGTTGAACTCGCTTGAATTGGCGTCATCGGTCCCAAGCGCCTCGCGGGCAAACTCGATCACGGCGCACTGGAGGCCGAGGCAGAGGCCCAGGAGTGGGACGTCACTGGTCCGCGCCCAGCGGATGGCCCGGATCTTTCCCTCCACGCCACGATAGCCGAAGCCACCGGGCACGAGGACGCCACTGACGCCGGCAAGCTCATCGGCGACCTGCTCGGGCTCGACCCGCTCGAGGTGCTCGGACCGAATCCAGCGGACCTTGACCTCGACCTTGTGGTGAAGCGCCGCATGCTTGAGCGCCTCCGTGACGCTGATGTAGGCATCCGGCAGCTCGGTGTACTTGCCGACGATGGCGATCTCGATCTCCGGCCGCGGTGCCCGGATGCGGCTGACCAGCTCCTGCCATTCCAGAAGATCCGGCTCGCCGCCAGAGAGCTCAAGCTCGCGGGCGATCAGCTTGCCGAGGCCGGCCCGTTCGAGCTGAATCGGCACCTCGTAGATGCTCCTGGCCGTTTTCAGCGGGATGACGGCATGGACGTCGACATCGGTGAAGAGGCTCACCTTGTCGAGGATCTCGTCGTCAATGGGCTGGTCCGAACGCAGGATGATGATGTCGGGCTGGATGCCGATGCCCCGCAGCGTGCTGACCGAATGCTGCGTCGGCTTGGTCTTGAGCTCGCCGGTGGCCCCGATCTCCGGCAACCAGGTGACGTGCACGTAGAGCACGTTGCGGCGGCCGACGTCCTTGCGCATCTGGCGGATCGCCTCCAGGAATGGCAGCGACTCGATGTCGCCGACCGTTCCGCCGACCTCGACGATCACGACGCCATGCGCGGCCAGGCCGCTGGTCGCGACGGATCCGGTCCCTTCACGAGCGACGCGCGCGATGCGTTCCTTTATCTCGTTCGTGATGTGCGGGATCACCTGCACCGTGCCACCCAGGTAGTCGCCGCGGCGCTCCTTGGCGATCACGCTCTGGTAGATGCGGCCGGTGGTCACGTTGCTTGCCTGGGAGAGGTTCTCGTCGATGAACCGCTCGTAGTGGCCAAGGTCCAGGTCGGTCTCGGCACCGTCATCGGTCACGAAGACTTCGCCGTGCTGGTACGGCGACATCGTGCCGGGATCGATGTTGATGTACGGGTCGAGCTTCAGGATGCTGACCGGAACGCCACGTGCCTTGAGGATCCGCCCGATGCTGGCCGCCGTGATGCCCTTGCCGAGGGAGCTCGTGACGCCGCCCGTGACGAAGACATACTTCGGCATCGGTATCTCTCACCTCATGGTGGCGCGAGCGGGCGGCAGATGCAGGTCGGTGTGGGCCGCGCGCGAGTAGGTTCGCCGTTTGGTCTACTCGGGAAGCGATCTTACCGCAGTTGCACCGACGCCGTGGCGGCGAACCCGCTCACTCGGCCGCACCCTCCGCCGAGCCGGTGGCCTCGCCCTTGTCCTCCCGGTTGAGCGCGCACACGATCTCGCGGTCGCAGCCGACGAGGGCGGCGGCGCCGACCATCACCAGAGCGCCCGGCAATGACCGATGCGCCGAGACCTTCATGGCGACAGCATGCATCGTACGATGCCTCGGTGCTCGCGCTCGTTCGCCTCGTCCATCCGGCGCCAACGGTCGCGGTCGTCACGTTGGCGGCTGCCCTCGCGGCGATCCTGAGCCTCCAGTCGGGTGGGCCGGCCGCGGGGCCGCGCGTCGTCCTCATCACGCTCAGCGTGCTCGGGTCACAGATCATGACCGGGGCGCTCAACGACTGGGCCGATCGCGACCGGGACGCCCGGGTTCAGCGCACGAAGCCGATTCCATCCGGATCGGTACAACCGCGCACCGCGCTCGCCCTCGCCGCCGCCGGCCTGGCGCTGCAGATCATGACCTCGATACCGCTGGGGCCGGAGCCACTCCTCATTGGGCTGGGCGCCTCGGCATCGGCCGCCGCCTACAACCTGTGGCTGTCGCGACGCCCCATGTCCTTCCTCCCCTATCTCGTGAGCTTCGGATTGCTCCCGGTGTGGGTCGCCACCGGGGTCGGTGCGCCGCTCGAGCGCATTGCTGCTGCACCGCTCCTGGTCGGCCCGTTCGCCGTCGCCGCGCACCTGGCCAACACGGTCCGCGACTTCGATGCCGATAGACAGATCGGATCCGGCAACCTCGCGCAACTGTTGGGGCGGCGCCCCGCGTTCGCGCTCGCGTACGGGCTGGCCATGACGGTCGGCATCGGCGTCGGCGTGGCGTTCATCCTGGGAGGGAGGGTTGAGCCGATCGGCCTGGTGCTGGGCGTGATCGGCATTGCCGCCGTTGCCCAGGGATTGGGCGGGGCTGGGCGGCGGTGGGCAGGCATGCTGATCGCCGCGGTCTGCTGGACCGCTTCCTGGGCGCTCGCCACCGGCTGAGCGGCGCGGGGCCGCGGGCAGATGATCACGGAGCTGTTTCTCGTTCGCTCTCAGCCGCGTGGTACGGGTCGAGCACCGGACTCCTCACCGGCTCACAGCTGATCAGGGTGGGTCAGATCGCGTCGTCGAGCTCCATGACCTCGTCATCGGTCTCTTCGGTGAGCTTGAGCCACACGAACATGCCGGCGAGGATGGTGAGCGGGATGATGATCATCGCCGCGATGAGGCCGGCGATGCCGACGAGAAGGACCTTGATAACCTTCATGAAAACTCCCCTGACTACTGCGCGCCGGTGTTCTGCGGCGCGGGCTGGTGTCGCTGCTCAGGTGCGGACTCGATCATAGCCAAGATCTCGTCCCGCGTGAACTCCGCGAGTTGGTGACCGCCACGCGACCCGCTCACGTTGAAGAGGCGCACGACGAACGAGCCCCCCTGTTCGAAGAGGAACACGTCGTGGGCCTTCTGGCCGTCGATATAGGCGCCGATGATGCGCATGGCGAGCTCGAGATAGTTGGTGATGTCCGCGTGCGGGCGGTCCGCGTGGGCTGAGCCGCGCTTCGCCATCAGCGCATCCATCATCTCGCCCAGCTGATCATCGGTCAGCTCGTAGGTGCGCTTGACCTGGCTGCCCAGGCTGTCCGAGTCGGCAGATGCAGCAGACATGCCGACGCCCTGGAGCAGAAAGCCGCCCTCCAGCTCGAGGAAGAGGATGTCCTTGAGACGCTCGCCGTCGGCGAAGGCCCCGACGCTGCGCAGGACTTCTTCCCAGTCCTGGCGCGGGCTGCCCTCATAGATTCGCATTCGCTCGCGCATCCTCCGTTGGCTTGCCGATCGGCCGCCCGAGCATAGCGTCCGGATCAGTCAGGTCAAGGCCGATGCGATCTCACCCGCGGTGCGGGCGTTGTTCACGATGAGACCGATGTTGACGCTCAGCGTCCGTCCTCCCGAGATGCGCGCGATGAAGGCAAGCAGGTGTGGCGTCACCGCACCGCCGCGGACCCGGTTGACCTCCGCGTCACGGAGTCCGGCCTCGATCCAGGCGTCGACCTCGGCGGCGTCGAGCGCGAGCTCAACGGGGGGCGGCTGGACGATCAACATGCCGCCCGCGCCGGGGATTCCGCGGTGGATGCGGATGGCTGCCGCGGCCTCCTGCGGTCTGTCGACGCGGTGCGGAACGCGCAGTCCCGAGGTCGTGCTGTAGAACGCGGGCAGCCCGTCGACGCCGTAGCCGATCACCGGGACCCGCCGCGTCTCGAGCATCTCGAGCGTCGCGGGCAGGTCGAGGATCGACTTGGCGCCGGATGCCACGACCGCGACCGGCGTTGCCGCCAGCTCGTCGATGTCACTCGAGACGTCGAAGCCGGTCGAGGCACCGCGATGCACGCCGCCGATGCCGCCCGTCGCGAACACGGCGATCCCCGCCAGGTGCGCGAGTCGCATCGTGGCGCTGACCGTGGTCGACGCAGTGCGACGCGCGGCGAGGAGCGGTCCGAAGTCGCGCGACCCAGCCTTGGCAACCGTGCGGTCCGGATCGGCGAGGCGCTCGAGCAGCTCGCGGCCGGCGCCGACCACCAGTCGCCCATGCTCGAGGGCGGTCGTCGCGGGGATCGCGCCCGACTCCCTGACGGCCGCCTCCGCCGCCAGCGCCGTGTCCAGGTTGTGCGGCACGGGCAGACCCTGCGCAATGAGGCTCGACTCGAGTGCAACGACCGCCCGGCCCTCGTCGAGTGCGACACGCACCTCATCGGCGACGAGAAGCTCGGGCGGCATCATGCGATGGCCTCGGCAGCCACGCGCGCCTGTGCGCCGTGCGTGCGAGCGACCTGCCGCGCCAGCACGGCCGCATCGGTCATGGCCGATTCGAGCGCTGCACCCGGTGGCGGCCACGGCACACGGAGCAGGCCGGCAACAAGCCCCGCAGCAAAGGCGTCCCCCGCACCGGTGGTATCGGTCGCCGGTGACCCATCGGGGACACGGACCCTGATCACGTCGTCGCCGATGGACGCCATCACGCCGTCGGTCGCCGTCACGACGATCGCGGCGCTGAGCTGGGCGAGCGGCTCCTGGTCCGACGCCTCCTCTCTGTTGAGGATCAGGAGGTCCGGACGTGCTGCGATGACCGCGGCTCGCCAGGCGGCCCGCGACCGGTCCGGAACGGCGCAGCCAACGACGACCCGGCGCGCGACCTGGCCGGCGACCGCGCCAGCCAGCCGGGCGGCATCGGCCTCGAGGAAGCAATAGCCCGACACGACGATCCAGTCCGCGGCTGGGATCACCGCACCGGCCACGAACGACGCACGATCGCTCAGCATCGTCCGCTCCCCTGCCTCGTCGACGAGGATGACGACCGACCCCGTCGCACTGACACGGGTCGCGGAGACCCGCACGCCCTCGGCGCGCAGCGCAGCGATCACCAGCGACGCTGCCGGGTCGTCACCCAGTGCACACAGCAGCTCCACCGCGATGCCCCGCCGGGCGAGCCGGATCGCGAGGTTGGCGCCCTGGCCCCCCGCGCCGATGCGGATCTGCGCAGGGACATCCCCGCCGGGATGGAGGGGGGGGCCGCGTTCCCCCGCCACGCCCCACCGCGCCGCACCACACACCACAACAACCCCGGTAAAAG
>JBPCKH010000101.1:0-3794 GCA_051004475.1 Candidatus Limnocylindria bacterium
GCGCTGGACGACTCCGGCTACAACGTCGTCCTCATGGATGTGCAGATGCCCGAGCTCGATGGCCTAGAGGCCACGCGGCGTATCCGTGCGCAGTGGCCGGAACGACAGCTGCACATCATCGCCATGACTGCGAATGCCATGGCGGGCGACCGCGAGGCGTGCCTCGCCGCCGGCATGAACGACTACGTGAGCAAGCCGATCAGGCCGGTGGAGCTCGCAGCCGCGCTCGGCCGCGCACCGGCCCAAGTGTCATGAGCGACGAGACGCCCATCCTGGACGACGCGGTCATTGCCGAGCTGCGCGAGTCGGTGGGTGGCGATGATGGCTTCGTTGCCGAACTTGCCGCGGCATATCTTGCCGAGGGTCCTGGTCACGTCCGCGCAATGGAGGAAGCACTGGCGCGCGGCGATATCGCGGGCGTCGTGCGACCGGCGCACACGTTGAAGTCGAGCAGCGCAGCCCTGGGTGCGATGCGGGTCTCAGTGATCGGCAAGGCGATTGAGCACGCGGCGCGCGAGGGCCGTACCGAGGACCTCGAGACGGCAGTCGCAGAAGCGAGAACAGCCTGGGAGCAGACGGTGGCCGCGATGAACGAAAGGAAGCTCGCCGGGTGAGCGTCGCCCTGGTCGTTGACGACAGCTCCGTAAATCGAATGCTGCTGGCGCGTCACCTCGCGTCGATCGGAATCGACTCAAAGGAGGCGGTCGACGGGCGCAGTGCGATCGACGCGCTCAAATCCTTCGCCGACGAAGTCGCGGTTGTGCTCTTGGACGTGATGATGCCCGAGATGGACGGCTACGAGACGCTCGCGGCCATCAAATCCGACGAGGCGCTGCGCCACCTGCCGGTGATTATGATCTCGTCGGTCGACGAGCTGGACAGCGTCGCCCGCTGCCTGGAGATGGGCGCCGCCGACTACCTGCCCAAGCCGTTCAACCCGGTGATCCTGGCGGCGCGTGTCCGCGCGTCACTCGCCGACAAACGCCTCCACGATGTCGAGGTCGCGCACGCTGAGGCGCAAGCCATGCTGCTGGAGACCATCGAGCGTCAAAAGGCGGAGCTCAGCCGGTTTCTGTCACCTCATGTGGCCGCGCTCGTCTCGAGTCCCGAGGGTGAGCAGCTGCTCGCCGGTCATCGCCGCGAGGCGACGGCTCTGTTCTGCGACCTGCGCGGGTTCACGGCGTTCAGCGATTCGGCGGAACCGGAAGAGGTCCTCGGCGTCCTGCGCGAGTACCACGGGGCGATGGGCGAGCTGATCATCGCCCACGGTGGGACTCTGGAGCACTTCGCGGGGGACGGGATGATGGTGTTCTTCAACGACCCAGTTCCCCAGCCGGACCATGTCGAGCGCTCCGTGCGCATGGCCGTTGCAATGCGCGACCGCTTCGCGCAGCTCAACACGGGCTGGTCAAAGCTTGGTTTCGACCTGGGCATCGGGATCGGCATTGCCACGGGCTACGCGACGCTCGGCCGGATTGGCTTCGAGGGCCGCTACGACTACGGCATGGTTGGCGCGGCGGTCATCATCGCTTCTCGGCTCAGCTCAATGGCTGAGGCGAACCAGATATTGCTGAACCCAAGAGCGCACGCAGCGGTCGAGGACATCGTCGCTGTGGAGCCTGTCGGCGAACTGCAGCTCAAAGGCTTCAGCAGGCCGATGCCGACCGTGAATGTCGTCGGGCTACGTGCAGGCAATGCAGGGGTCGAGACAGGCGAGGCAGTTCTGAGCCACGGCTGACGCCACCTACGGCGTAGGCGGCGGTTTATCTTCGCTCGCCTGGGGTTCGTCGATCGGCGCTTCTAGGTAGTCCTCGAATGGGTCGTCCTCGTCGGCGAACGGGTCTGGCGGCGCAGGTGGCAGCGCGGGCTCGGGATAGTCGAAGGGGCGCGTGTCCGGCCGGTGGTTGTACGCAATCCACGCGACCCCGGTCAGGACCAGCGCGACGCCAACCAGCTGCGCGGTCGGAATCCCGCCCACTGTCCAGTTCCAGCCCTCCCGGAAGAACTCGAGCAGGCTGCGGACACTGCCATACCAGATGGCCCAGAACGCCGTCAGGTCACCGGGTTGCAGTCGATGCAGGAACCGGCGCGACAACCAGAGGGCGATGAGGCCGCCGACGATGTCGAGTGAGGACTCGTAAAAGAAGAGCGGGTGGAAGCCGGTGGTTTCGAACGGAAACTGGGAGCACGGATATTGGGCGAGGCGATGGGCGCAGTCGATGGCAATGCCCCACGGCGCGTCCGTCGGCGGGCCGTACAGCTCCTGGTTGAAGAAGTTGCCCCAGCGCGCGATGCCCTGCGCGAACAACGTCCCGGGGATGACCGAGTCGAGCCCGAGGCGCAACGGCAGCTTCTGCCAGCGCGTGTACAGGATGATCCCGAGCGCCGCCCCCGCAACGCCTCCGTACAGGCCGAGCCCCGAATACGGCGGCAGGAAGATCGAGAGAAGGTTGTCCTTGTACAGCTGCCACTGATCGATGACGTGGTAGAGGCGGCCGCCGAGAATGGCGAGCGCGCCGACGATCAGCAGGGCGTTCCAGATGTGCGAGCGAGGGATCCCGCGGCGTTCCGCCTCGAACTGGCTGAGGTACAGCATCACGCCAAGCGCGAGCACGTAACCAATGCCGTACCAGCCGATCTTGAGGAAGCCGAGATCGATCGCCGTCGGGTCGGGCGCGATGGGTATCAGCGGGAACACGGCGGCAGCATACATATACTCGCGGCGATGACCTTCCCAGTCTGCGTCGGCCTATTCCTCGCTGTGCGCACGGCTGAGTGACCGAGTACATCGGTTGGGCACTGATCGTTGGGCTCGCGGTCGGCGGCGCGCTGGTCTGGTTCGCGATTGGCCGATTGCCACGCAGCGGTGAGGAGATTCCGCCTGAAGAACGGGCTGCCGAAGCCGCATGGATAAGTCAGACGATCAACAGCCGCGGTGGATTGGCGCCGCCCGACCTGATTGAAGAGGCGCTCGACCTTCACGCTGAATACCTGGAGCGGCAGGTCGAGAACCGGTTCTGACACCGCGGGCATCGCGCGCCTGGGGCTACCAGCCCTCCGCCAGATGCACTGGTGCGGGACCTACGAATCCCTGTGGAGCGTGCGCCTCCAGGCAGATGACGCCCTGTCCGCCGACCGTCGCTCCATGCAGCGTGTCGGCGGGCAGCTGCAGTCGTTCGCCGCCCCGCAGCTCGACATCTCGGCCAAGCTCCGTCAGGTGGAACGTGATCGAGCCCGCGCGCGCCACCAGGACCTTGTCGTAGGTGTGCCGGTGCGCGGCGTACGTGTAGCCGGGGCCGTTGCTCCACTCGCTGGCGCTCAGTCCCTCGTCTGCAAGTCTGGACGCGAGCGGGTGCGACGCGGCCGCGCTCACGCAGCCGTCATGCGATGTTCACGCCGATCAGGGTCCCCACGATGTACGTCACGGCAGCGGCAGCGGCGCCGATGACCACCTGGCGTACGCCGCTGAAGGCGAACCCGCGGCCGGTCACGATGCTCACTGCGGCGCCGACCGCGAAGAGTGCCGCGAACGACAGGCCGAGCGAAGCGACGATCGCGTTGATGCCCGATCCGACGAGGAACGGAATCAGCGGAACGACCGCGCCAACGGCAAACGAGATGAACGATGACCAGGCCGCGCCCCACGGCGAGCCGAGCTGGTCAGGGTCGAGTCCGAGCTCCTCGCGAACCATCGTGTCGAGCGCCTTCTCAGGATCCTTCATCAGCTGATCAGCCACCTGTTCGGCCTCTGCCTTTGGGATGCCCTTGGCGCGGTAGATCTCGACCAGCTCGTC
>JBPCKH010000102.1:0-2635 GCA_051004475.1 Candidatus Limnocylindria bacterium
GCGAGAGCCGGCTGGCACTGGCCCAGGCCTGGATCGCGGCCGGCACCATCGCTCCCGTGCTCGGGACGGCGGAGCTGATCCCCATCTCGACCCGCGGCGACGCGATCAGCGCGAAGCGCCCGAACGCCAGCTGGGTGGCGACTGATGGCCAGTTCACTCGCGAGCTCGAGCGGGCACTGCTCGACGGTCGCGTCGACCTGGTCGTGCACTCGTACAAGGACCTGCCCACCGCGCCGGTCGACGGCCTCGTCATCGGCGCAGTGCTCGAGCGCGGCGACGCGCGCGATTGCCTGCTCACCGCCAGCGGCGGCACGATCGAGGATCTCCGATTCGGGGCGCGCATCGGCACCAGCTCGCCTCGTCGGGCGGCGCAGTTGGCCGCCACCCGTGCCGACCTGATCACGGTCCCGATCCGCGGCAACGTGGAGACGCGGCTGGCGAGGCTCGAGGCCGGCGAATTCGATGCACTCATGCTCGCGGCCGCGGGCCTCGATCGGCTTGACATTCAGGTGCCGGAGCACGCGCGCCTGCCCTTCGAGGTGGTCCTTCCCGCTCCGGCCCAGGGTGCACTGGCCATACAGGTGCGTGCCGCCGACGGCCCGCTGCGTGACGCGCTCGCTCGCATCGATCACGCCCCGACGCGCATCGGCGTCGAGGCGGAGCGCGCGCTCCTGCGTCGCATCGGCGGTGGCTGCCTTGCGCCACTCGGTGCGCTCGGCGAGGTCAGCCACGACACGCTTCGCCTGCGTGCTGCGTTCGAGACGTCCGACGGCGCGTACCTGCGTGCCGAGGCGTCCGGACCTGCCATCGACGCCGCGCTGGTCGTCGGCGATGTCGCGACCCAGTTGTCACCGGCGTGACCCGCCACATCCTCGTCACGCGTCCGACGGGCCAGGCCGCTGAGCTCGAGCGACTGCTCGTTGCTCGCAGGATCGGGTCAGTGCTGGTTCCCACGGTTGCCATCGACCACGCCGCAACAATCGATGAGCTCGATGCCATGCTCGCGGGCCTCTCGGGGGCCGACTGGCTGGTCCTCACCAGCGTCAACGGCGCCGAGGCGCTGGCGAAACGACTTGACGCGACCGGGCGCACGATTCCCGACGACACCAGGATCGCGGCAGTCGGACCGGCAACCGCTGACACGCTCGCGGAGGCGGGAATGCGAGTCGACCACGTCCCGGACGAGTACCTGACGGTCGCCATCGCCGACGGGCTGGGCGACCTCACCGGACGACGCGTCGTGCTCGCCAGGGCCGATGCGGCAACACCGGACCTGCGCGACGCACTGGTCGCCCATGGCGCTCTCGTCGAGGAGGTGGTCGCGTATCGCACCATAGAAGGCCCTGCCTCCAGCCGCGACTCGCTCCATGCCGCCCTCCAGCAGGAACTCGACGGGATCGCGTTCACCAGCGGTTCCACCGTGCGCGGGCTGACACGGCTCGCATCAGCACTCGACCGCGGGCGGGCGCGGAGGGTGCCCGCCTTCTGCATCGGTCCGGTCACGGCCGGCGAGGCGCGAAAGTCCGGCTTCCACATCGCCGCCATCGCGCCAGAACACACCGCGATCGGGCTGGCCGATGTCATCGCCACCCACTTCGCACGAGAAAACCAATGACCGTTACAACCGATTCGGCCGGTATCGAGATCGGCTTCCGCGGACGGCGCCTGCGCCGCACGCCGGCCCTTCGCGCCCTCGTCCGCGAGACCCGCCTTCATCCATCCATGCTGGTGGCGCCGATCTTCGTTCGACCGGGGCGCGACATACGCGAGGAGATCGGCTCGATGCCGGGGCAGCATCGGCTCAGCGTCGACCAGCTTCCGGCACAGGCCGATCGACTGCTGGAGGCCGGCGTGCGATCGGTCCTGCTCTTCGGCCTGCCGGAGTCCAAGGACGCCGATGGCTCGGGAGCGTGGGCGGACGATGGCGTGGTGCAGGAGGCGATTCGCGTACTGCGTCGCGCCGCCGGCGACAACCTTGCCATCATCGCCGATGTCTGCCTGTGCGAGTACACCTCGCACGGACACTGTGGCGTGCTGCGCGATGCATCGGTCGACAACGATGCGACCCTGCCGCTCCTGGCGCGCGCCGCGGTCTCCCTGGCCAGCGCCGGCGCGGACGTCGTGGCACCCAGCGCGATGATGGACGGCCAGGTCGCCGCCATCCGCGAGGCGCTGCCGGACGCGGCGATCCTGGCATACGCCGCCAAGCACGCGTCAGCCTTCTACGGGCCGTTCCGTGAGGCGGCCGACTCCGCCCCCGCCTTCGGTGACCGACGCTCGTACCAGATGGACCCCGCCAACGGGCGCGAGGCGATAGCCGAGATCCTGGCCGATCTCAACGAGGGAGCCGACATGATCATGGTCAAGCCTGCGCTCCTCGCGCTCGACCTGGTGGCGGCCGCGCGAGCTGCCACCGATGTGCCCATCGCCGCCTACCAGGGCAGCGGTGAGTACGCCGCCATTTGCGCCGCGGCCGATCGCGGCTGGCTCGACCGTCGCGCTGCGGCCCTCGAATCGCTCACCGCCATCGCGCGCGCCGGCGCCGGGATCATCGTCACCTACTTCGCCCTCGAGGCGGCTGGCTGGATGCGCGAGATGGACCGATGAGCGACGAGCGATTCGTCCACGCCTGGCT
>JBPCKH010000103.1:0-3085 GCA_051004475.1 Candidatus Limnocylindria bacterium
GCTCTGCAGCGAGCGAATCAGCCTCCTCGAGCGCGAGGACACGGCGCACGAAGCTGTCGCCGACGCCGATCAGCGCACGATCGTCGGTGACGGCGTATTCGATCACCACGCCGGTCGGCGTCGGGAACATGGCGTCGGGGATCGCGTTCAGATCCTCCCATTGAATGGAGGTGACGGTAACGCCGTCGATCTCCTCTTCGTCGACCGTGATGCCACTGCTCGGGTCGAGAGCACCGAGGCCCGCCAGGGACGCCAGCTGACCGAGCCGTCGCTCCGCTGCGTCGACATCGTTCGGAACCAGGACCATGCCGCCGTACGCCTGGCCTCCCTCGTACCCGACCGCAATCGCTCCGTCGTCGATCCAATTGACGAGCTCCTCGATGTCGGCGCCGAGCGCGGCCTCGGCGATGCCGATCTGCTCCTCGCCCTCCGGCGTGGATCGCAACGCCTCCTTCAGCGGCTCGATGATGGCGACGAAGGTGCGGCCGAGATTGCCCGCCTCACTGTAGTAGAGGGTATCGGCCGGCACCTCGGCAGCAAGGCCGCGATTCGCGTTCTCGACGGCGAACGGACCAGTCGGTGGGTCGGTGGCGACGTCGAGCATGAGCCGATCGCCGGAGGCCGACGTCGCCATTGCGCCGCGCAGTGGCTGATGCTCCATAAGGGACGCGAAGGCGGCGGTGATCTCCGGTGAGGCGGTCGCGACCTCGGTAAACGCGGACGCCATCAGGTTGGTCAGGTCATAGGTGGCGAAGGCCAACCAGTCGGCCGGGAGCGCATCGGTCAGGCGCGTCATCTCCGCCTCTTCGGCCAGCGTCCCGGTTCCGGCGGAGTTCGTGTCGAGCGCAATCTTGACGGCGTCCACGTCTGAACCGATGACGAGCTGGTCATCAGTCAACGCGTAGGCGCCCATCTCCGACTCATTCGAGCTGCGAATGGTGATGCCGGCGTGCTCTGTCTCGGTGAAGCTCGGGGCATCATCACCGGCTTCGGCGATCAGTCGCGCGATGCCAGATTCGGCTGCTGCCGCATCGGTCACCCCAAGCAGCAAGACAACCGGGGGCACCTCGGGAATGGCCATCGGATCGGTGGGCAGTGCCATCGCGGACGCCGGGATGTCGATGACCGCGAATGCCATGTGGCCGTCGAACCAGGGCGCTACATCGTCGGTCCAGCTGACGCCGGCACCCTCTTCGGCCAGCATCTCGTCGAACCGCGCGACCATCTGCGGATAGAGCGGCTGATCCAGATTAACACCCTCGATCGGCGGGAAGCTGCCGAGCAGCTCGCGCAGCGCACTGTCCTGGTCCGCGGATGGCTCCAGCCGCATCTCGACGTACATCGGCGCGTCGGCCGGAATATACGCGGCCGCAGAGCCGACCGTGACAGCACGGGTCGCCAGCAGGAAGCTGCCGGCCGCGACGCCGATGGCGGTGGCGAGAACGCCAACGATGCCGATGACCGCGATTCGCCAGGCGGGCGGCCCGGCGTTGGGTCGGACGGTGGCAGTCACGTTGTTGGTACTCCCCTCGAGGTCCGGCGCTCGAAAGCCGGACGTGCGGCAAGCCTACCGTGCGCCACCAAATCGCGCCCATGGCCGATCGGCCCAGTACCTCCCGCCGCCGAATCATGCCGAGCCAACGCGCTGGGGTAGAGTCGCCGGAGGCCACCACGCACGCCAGCACGAGGTTTCAATGCCACCGACGGGAATCGCCGCCGGAATCTTCTCCGCTCTCTCGTTCGGCGCCGGCGACTTCGCGGGCGCCTTTGCCGCGAGGCGTGCGGGCGCGCTCATCGTAGTGGCCGGTGCGCATTTCGTGGGACTGATCGCCTTGCTCGTCGGACTGCTCATCCTGCGGCCGCCGATACCGGAATTCGAGGTCGCCCTCATCGGCGTGGCGGCCGGCGTAGCCGGAGCCATGGGGCTCGCGGCACTCTATCGCGGCATGTCCCTTGGGGCGATGGGGATGGTCACCTCGCTCAGCGGAGCGGGCTCTCTCGCCATTCCGCTCCTGGCCGGGACGGTGCTCGGCGCCTCGATCATGCCACTGCAGCTCGCCGGCGTGGCGTGCGCCGCGATCGCGGCTGCGGCCGCCAGCGGCGCCTCCCGCGACGAGCTGGGCCGACAGGCACTGCTGCTCGCGGGGGCGGCGGCGATCGGTTTCGGCACCTGGTATGTGCTGCTCGACCTCGCGGCTCGTGGTGGCGACCCGCTCTGGGCGCTGACCTTCAACCGCACCACCTCCGCGACGCTTGCCGCCGTCTTCGCGATCGGCCGTTTCGACCGAGGACGCTTCCCGTTCCTGATCGTCATCGCCGCCGGCCTGTTCGACGTTGGCGGCAATGCACTGTACGTGGTCGCGCGGGACGTGATCCCGATTGGTCTGGCAGCGGCGCTGACCGGGCTCTACCCGATCGTCACCATGATCCTTGCGCGCTTCGTCCTCGGCGAGCGGCTGCCGCGACTCGGCCAGGTCGGGATCGCGTTCGCCCTGCTGGGCATCGTCCTCATCTCCGCCGGCGGGTAGCGCTGCTCCGGCCAGTAAGCCGATGGTAAGCGTCTGGTAAGGACCGATCGGGTCCCATGTGCGTCTGCCCGCGCCCGACTCGCCGAGTCGCGACACAGGGCCAACGCACGAGGAGATCCACGTGTCCCGCTTTCCCATTCGCCGATCCCTGCTGTGGTCGCCGCTCGTCGCGCTGATCGCGCAACTGGCTCTTGCTGCGGCCGCCGCGGCCGTGACCGGGGGCGGAGATTTCCCGGCCCGCCGCTGACGGAGGTGCGGCGGTAGAATGGCTCGCCCGCCTTCGAAATCAAGCGAGTCACCCTCCGCCGCATGACCTGGGATCGCGTCGCCGCCGTCGAGCGCCAGCTCGATACGTATCTGGAGACCGCCGGGCCCGCCCCGCACCGGCTGACCGCAGACGCCCCGCTGCGGTCGGATGGCGGGCTGACGGCGGGCCGCGCACTGGCCCTGTTCGAGGACCAGCTCGCCTCGCGCCAGCTCGACGTCGCGGCGCGCGAGCTGAAAAAAACCAACCGCAGCTTCTACACCATCGGCTCGGCCGGGCACGAGAACAACGC
>JBPCKH010000104.1:0-2539 GCA_051004475.1 Candidatus Limnocylindria bacterium
ACGCCACCAACGTGTCCATCCAGGGACCGAAGGAGGACGCCTATCGCGCGCGTGCCGCCATGGAGCGCGAGCTGGCGTTCCGCAACACGTATCTGACCTGGAACGAGGAATCGCAGGGCTTCGAGGATGAGCTCCAGCGCCTGCACGAGTCCGCCAACGGTGATGTAACGGCCCTGCGCGCCGAGCTCGATGAGGTGCAGGGCCGGATTGACATCGCCAGCCTCAACACCGAGGAGTGGAACGTCCTGTATCGGCTGCGGCTCCAGCTCGAGCACGACGCGGCACGTCGGAATTCCGAAGCATGACCGGGGCCTGTCGTTTGCGCCCCAGCGAAATCATTGGACCGAGCCGCATGTGGCCACGGATTCGGCCGACCGCTTGGCTGCGGCCGCCGCGTCGATTGCGTAGGATGGACCGATGCGCCGCCTGCGACGGGTCGGCCTGGTGCTGCTCGTCCTGGTCGCCATCATCGTGGCCTGGGAGCCGAGCCGCGTCACGATCCAGACTGCCGTTATGCTTCCGAATCTGCTCGATGCCGGTCCAAAGCCGCTGAACCTGTTCAGCGAGGCTCCACAACGTACGTCGCTGCCGTACCGCGCCGCGGAACCGGGCGCGGATCCCGATCTCGCCGAGCTGTGGCTGCCGTCGTGGGCATCCGCGGATCGTCCGGCGGGCGCGATGCTGCTTGTCTTCGGTGTCAACAATCTTGGGCGCAATCATCCGGCCATCGAGCGCGTCGCCGATGGCCTCGCCCGGACCGGCGTTGCGGTCCTGGTGCCGGATTCACAGACCCTGCTCGAGGGACACCTCGAGGTGGGTGAGATCGACGGCATCGTGCGCGCCTTTCAGCTGCTCGCGGCGCGGCCCGAGGTCGACCGTGAGCGCATGGGCATCGTTGGGTTCAGCGTCGGCGGCTCACTCTCGCTGTTGGCCGCCGGGGACCCGCGCATCAGCGGTCAGGTCCAGTGGGTGAACGCTTTTGGCGCCTTTGACGATGCTTCCACCTACCTGGCAGCCGTGTCCGCCCACGCCTACCGCGGTGATGATGGCGTCGCGGTGCCCTGGACGCCCACCCCGCTGGCGCGCGAGGTCTACCTGCGCTTCATGCTCGATCAAGTCGACGATGCTGGGGATCGCGGGCTGCTTGACCAGGCGTTCTCAGTGCTGATCAAGGCCGCGGAGCGACCGCCACCCGACACGGAGCTGCGAGGGTCGCTGGAAACCGATGCGGGAAGGATCGTTCATGACCTTCTGACCGCACCCTCGCTGGGCGCGGCCGAGCGATCGATCGATTCGCTCCCGGCCGGCGAATTGGCCTTCATCGACGCCATCTCGCCCGGCCGCCATCTCGATGACCTCCAGGCCGATGTCCACCTGATGCACGAGACCGAGGATCACCATGTACCGTTCGTCGAGTCGCGTGCGCTCGCATCCGCGTTGGAGCCGAGCGGCCTGTTGGCGGCACACACCGAATTCCGCCTCTTCGACCATGTCCAACCTGATGACCTCGACCTGATCGCCGCCGCGCCGGAGCTCATGAAGCTCCTGCTCCACGTGCGCACCCTGATGGAGGAGACCCTCTAGCACCAAGCCCGCTCGATCTATCGCGCGATCGGCATTCGGGGCTGCGGGTTACCCGGTGCCGGCCAGGAAGGCGAGCGAGCCGAGGACGAGGATAATGCCGATCGCCACGACCAGCAGCTTCGCGATCCAGGCACGCGAGCGGCGAGTGGGCAGTGGCTGGTAGGAGCGCCCGCGACGGCGACGCGAGGATCGGCTCATGACCAACTTCGCCGAAACAGGAACGGCACGGTGAGCGCCTCCCGACTGGACACCGATCGCAGCTGCTTGCGGGTTCGCTTCAGGAGCTTACCGTGGAAGCTGCCGTCACCGTAGGGTTCGAGCAGGCGCGCCACGTCCCATTCTCGTATGCCTGCGACAGCGGACTCAGGCAGCCATCGGTCCAGGATCGCCTTCGCCTCGTCGATTGCCACGAAGCGTCGCGAGCGAGTCGTGTTGTCGAGCGTGATCAGGGCGTTCGTGAAGCTGATGTCGACCTCCTCGACCAGGGTCGTCAGGCGCTCCATCGTGCCGGGCATGCGCTCCGGCTTGAAAAGTCCGGTCAGGATCACACGCCGCTCGGCCGCATCCAGCTGCTCGAGCAGCGGTCGCAGGCTCGGCACGCCGGTCTCGGCGCCGGCGGCGGGCACGTCGTAGTCGTAGAGGCGAACCATCATCGGTCCGCTGATCCTAGACCGATGCATGGCGCAGGTACAATCGGATGCCTGGCGCGTGTGAGTCGCGCATCGGTCCATGACTCGCTGGAGGCTCCTGTCCGCATGCTCCTCGAAGGCAAAAAGCTGCTGATTACCGGCGTCCTCACCGACGACAGCATCGCGTACTCCGTCGCGAAGGTGGCCCAGGAGGCCGGCGCCGAGATCGTGCTCACCTCGTTCGGCCGGGCACGGAGCCTCACCGAGCGTGTTGCGAAGAAGCTGCCCGGTGGCGCTCCTGACGTGCTCGAGCTGGACATCAATGA
>JBPCKH010000105.1:0-4448 GCA_051004475.1 Candidatus Limnocylindria bacterium
TCACGGTGGCCACCGCGCATCGGGAGGCACGGATCGAGTTCGGGGTACTCGACGTCACCGACGGCCGGATCACCGGCTTCCGCGAGAAGCCGGCCATCGGCTACACGGTGGCGATCGGCGCCTACGCACTGTCGCGCAATACGCTGCTGCGTTATCCGGCCGGCGAGTCGCTCGGCTTCGATCAGCTGATGCGCGACCTGATCGAGCGCGGTGAACACCCGGCCAGCTTCGACTTCACGGGGTTCTGGCTCGACATCGGCCGGCCTGAGGATTACGACCGCGCGAATGTCGAGTTCGAGGAGATCCGCGCTCGGCTGCTGCCGAACGGCTAGTGGCGTCGTGCCGCCAGCTCGCGGTACAGGCCCTCCATGCGCAGCATGTTCGACTCGTAGTCGGCTTCGACCGCCAGCTCGCGCAGCGTGACTCCCACCCGGCGGCGCTCATCAGGCGATAGCCCCAGCATGCGCCGCAGGGCACCGGCCATGGCGGCTGGATCGCGGGTCGGGACCACCGATGCCGGCACGGCATCCGCGAGCACGGCCCGAACCGGCGGCAGGTCACCGGCCACCACCGGCGTTCCGCAGGCCATGGCCTCAAGCAGGCTGATCGGGAAGCTGTCACTGAGCGGCGCCGAGACGACGACCGCAGCACCCTGGTACAGCGCGAGCATGTCGTTGTCGGATGCGTCGCTGATGATCCGCACGCGTTGGCGGACGCCGAGCCGCGTCATGTCGGCCAGCAGCCGCTCCAGGTGGGCGGGTTCGGCATTTCGGGCTGTCATGACGAGCTGGTGCGTCCCCTCCAGGCTGGCGAATGCCTCGAGGATCGTCTCGTGGTTGTAGAGCGGCTTCATCGCGCGCGGCGAGAACACGAAGGGTCGTTTGTCGAGCCCGACGTGATGCAGGACAGCGGTTGATGTGTCGGCTGGCGCGTACCGATGGGTGTCAACGCCGAACTGGACCTCCACGACCCGATCGGCACGGGCGCCCCCCCGAATCGCCGCGTCGCGCATGTAGGGCGAGACCGCGGTCACCAGGTCGGCGCGCGACAGGGTTCGGTGCTGCCAGAACCGAGCGCGCCATCCGGGCACGGGCATGAGCACGTCGGAGCCCCACGTGGAGACCACGTAGGGGTGATGGCCCGCCAGCCCGGCCTGCCAGCCGTAGGGTCGCACGGTGTGCGCATGCACCACGTCGGGATCGATGCCGCGCAGGATTCGGCGGACGACGCGCCGGGCGTGCAGCGCTGAGGCAAAGGGAAGGCGAATGGTGCCGCGGGCGTCGTAGCGGATGACGGGGATGGCCTCATCGAGCTCAGCAGAGGTGCCGTTCCCGAACCCCTCCAGCACAGCCACCTCGTGTCCGCGCCGTGCGAAGAAGGTTACCCAGCGCTTCACGAGGATATGGCCCGGATTGCCGATGAAGGCGAGGCTGAGGCGGTCTGCTGCGGACAAGATCGGACAGGCCTAGGCGGGATGCTGGGCGAGGATGTCGGCGAGCGTGGTGCTCAGCTCGGTTCGCGGCCGCCAGCCGAGGGTTCGCCGCAAGCGGCCGGCGTCACCCACGATGCGCGGCGGGTCGTCCGCGCGGACGAGATCCGGATCGGTGACGATGGTGGGCCTCACGGCCGCCAACCGGCACAGCTCGGTGACGATCCAGCGCAGGGTCACGGCAGCACCGGTCGACAGGTTGAAGATGGCATGCGGCCTTCCGAGCCGGCCTTCCGCCAGGGCCTCCAGGATGAGCCGATAGGCAACCACGTAATCGCGCACATCGCCGATGTCGCGTTCGACGTCGAGATTGCCGGTGGTCAGCTCCCTTGAGTCTCCGCGCCGTATGGCGGCGATGCGTTCCGCGAACGACGCCACCGCCGTCGTCGACCGCTGCCCAGGCCCGACGTGGTTGAAGGGTCGCACGATCACCATCGACAGGTCATCGCGCATTGCGGCGGTGATGGCCACCGCCTCCTGCGCCAGCTTGAGCATGCCGTAGGGATGCCGCGGCGCCAGGGGTGCGCCCTCGTCGAGTGACGGGTCGCCGCTGGCGGGCGCCGCGTAGACCTCGGCCGAGGAGATGATGAGCAGACTCGGCCCGGGTTCCGTCGTGCGGGCTGCCTCGGTGATGGCGATCGTCCCGCCGATGTTGGTGCGCACGGCTCTGCCCGGATCGCGAATCGCGTCGGCGCTGGCCGCCACGGCCGCGAGGTGCGCAATGACGTCGGGGCGCGCGATCGTGACCAGGGACCGGACGGCCCGCACATCGGCGATGTCCAGCTCCGTCGAGCTCGGCGCGGGCGTCACCTCGTGGCCGGCGGCCAACAGCTCGCTCGTGAGCCATCGGCCAACGAATCCGGTGGCACCGGTGACCAGGACCTTCACGCGTGCGCCTTCACCCGATCAGTATGCCGCGCGCCAACGCCGGCTCACCGCTCGGCTACGCTAGCGCCTATGAGGCCAGCACGCTCACGACCGCCGCCACGGGTCACGATGCTCGTACGAAACGCGTTCACCAATGACACGCGGGTCGAGCGGGAGGCGCGCACCCTGGTCGACGCCGGCTATGCGGTCACCATCGTGGCCGATGCTGGGCCGGGGCTGCCGCGGACGGAGTCGCGCGCCGGTACGAAGGTGCACCGGGTGGCGCGTGGCCGACTGAAGATCCCCCTGCTGCGCTTCATTGCGCACCGCTGGCGGCTGGAGGCGGCGCTGCGCCGAACGCGGCCCGAGATCCTCCACGCTCACGACGCCGATGCGCTCCAATCGGTGGGTCCGGTGGCGACCCGGCTCGGAATTCCGTTCGTGTACGACTCCCATGAGCTGTGGCTCGGCCGCACGGCTCGCGGGCGCTCCGGGCTCTATGACCTGCTCAACCGGCTGTGGTATCGCTGGGTCGAGGGCCGCTATGTGCCGCGAGCGTCGCTGGTCATGGTCGCCAACCCCGGTGTCGGGCCGGAGCTCGAGCGCCGATACGGCATCACCGGCGTGGCGGTCGTGCCGAACTACCCGGCCGAGGCCCTCGAGGTTGCCCCGCGCGACCTGCGAGAACTGCCGGGAGGAGCGGGTATCCCGTCCGGCGTTCCGCTGGTGCTCTACATCGGCGGGATGATGCCGCACCGTGGGCTTGAGGAGCTCGTCGTCGCCATGGCTGACCTCCCCGATGCCCATCTCGTCTGCCTGGGAGCACGTGGCGGATCCACGTCGTTGATCGGTGGAATGATCCGACAGCGCGGGCTAACGGCGCGGGCGCACCTGATCCCGCCGGTGCCCTCCGAGGAGGTGGTCCCGTACGCCGCGTCGGCGACCATCGGCATCTCGATCGTTCAGCCCGCCTCGCTGAGCTATCGGCTGGCGCTGCCGAACAAGCTGTTCCAGTACATGGCGGCGGGCATCCCCGTCGTGGCCAGCGACTTTCCCGACGTGCGTCGCGTGGTCGAGGGCAATGGCGCCGGGCTCGTGGTGGACCCCACGGATCCATCGGCGGTGGCGCGAGCCATCCGCCAGCTGATCGATGATCCGCGGCTGGCACGTGCGATGGGCGCGGCGGGCCGTCGCGCCGTCAGCGAGCATCTCAACTGGAGGACATCCGCCGCGGAGATGCTGCGCGGCTATCACGCCATGGAGGCGACGGCATGAAGGAGGTCGAGATGGCGGATCGCAGGATCGCCGTGATCGGGCTTGGCTACGTGGGCCTGCCCCTGGCGATCGACCTGGCCGAGGCCGGCCACCACGTGCTCGGCATCGACGCCTCGTCGATGCGCCTGGACCAGCTGCGCGCCGGCGAGAGCTATATCGACGATGTGACCGCGGCTCGGGTGGCGACCGCGGTGTCGAACGGCAGCTTCGAGCCAGCCTCGACCGATATCGACTGGACCGACGCGACGGTTGCCTTCATCTGTGTTCCGACCCCGGTCACGGCCAGCCGCGAGCCGGATCTCGGGCCCATCTGCTCGGCCGCGGAGTACGTGACGCGCGGGCTGCGCACGGGAGACCTGGTCGTCCTGCAGAGCACGACCTATCCCGGCACGACGATGGGGCCGCTGCGGCTCCTGCTCGAACGGGACGGCCTGCGTGCCGGCACAGACTTCGGCCTCGCCTTTTCGCCCGAGCGCGTCAGCCCTGGCGAGGGTCGACCATCGTCGAGCATCCCGCGGCTGGTGGGTGGCACCGACGACGCCAGCACCGTACGTGCGGCTGCCATCCTGCGGCCCATCTCGCCGTCGGTCACCGAGATGACGAGTCCGGACGCAGCCGAGCTCGCAAAGCTCTTCGAGAACGTGTTTCGCAACGTGAATATCGCGCTCGCCAACGAGCTGGCTCTCATCTGCGAGCGCCTCGGGCTTGATGTCTGGGAGGTGATCGGCGGCGCGTCGACCAAGCCGTTCGGCTTCATGCCATTCTTCCCGGGGCCGGGCGTGGGCGGACACTGCATCCCGGTCGATCCGTACTACCT
>JBPCKH010000106.1:0-3273 GCA_051004475.1 Candidatus Limnocylindria bacterium
TGTCGCCGTCTCGCGAGCAGCAGACGCCGACATCGTGCCGGCTCGATGGCACTCGCATGATCGACGACTTTGGGGGGCGCGCATCGCCGAGGTCCGCTGTCGTCGCCGCATGCCTATCAGATTCTCACCAGCAGCAAGCTAGACCGGATTCTCCGACCCGAACCCTGTCAGATTCTCACCCGGAGACAATTGACCACGATTCACGATCCCTCCCACGCTTGCGATGCGTTGAAACCACTCACCCAGGGGTCGGACAGTCCCGCTAACTCTCCGTGGGTGAGAACCTGATAGGAAGAGCGCCGGCACCGATCGCACCGCGGCGGCCAGCTCAGGCCAGCTCAGGCCAGATACGAGAGGTCCAGCTTGCGTGGCTTGACGCCGAAGGCCTGCTCGAAGGCGTCGCGATCGGTGTAATTCGGGCGCTGGAGGGAGCTGATCTGGTCGTGGCTGACCGGAAAGACGGGCAGGACGCGGTCGGTGACCGACGTGAGCGCGCTGATGAGCGGGATCGGCATCGGCACCTTCAACCGGCGCATGCGGGTGACGCGCATCACCTCGTCAACGATCTGCCGGTATGTGACCCAGTCGGGACCGCCAAGCTCGTAGACCGATCCGCCCCGGTCTGCATCGGTCAGGGACTTCTCGACCGCGATCGCCAGGTCGTCCGACGACAGCGGCTGGAAGCGGGCGTCGCCCTTGCCAGGTATGGCGACGATGCCCGGAGACCAGAAGCGCAGGGTGGTCTTCACGATGTTGAAGAAGCCGTCGCCCTCGCCGAACAGGAGCGATGGGCGCAGGACGACCCAGTCGAGCGAGCTGGAACGCACCGCCTGCTCGCCGCGCCACTTCGACGCCAAGTAGCCGAGGTTGGGATCGTCGACCACGCCCATGGCCGACAGGTGCACAAACCGATTCACCCCGGCACGTTTGGCAGCTTCCACCACTCGCTGCGTCCCGCTGACATTGATCTCCTCAAAGGACTTCGCCTTCGACTCGCGGGGAATGGCCACGAGGTGGACGACCGAATCGGCGCCGGCAATGCCCTCGTCGAGGCCGGCGCCGGTGCTGACATCGGCCTTGCGGGCGACCACGGTGTCGGCCCATGCGGGGAGCTGCCGCCCCGAGCTTGAAATGGCGATCACCTGGTGGCCTCCCTTGCTCAGATGCGGCACAAGGTGGCTGCCGACGAAGCCGGTTGCGCCGATGACGGCGACGTTCAAGGTCATGATCCCAGGTCCCTCTTAATTCTTGCTACTGTCCAGTCGCACGTTTCGTGCCACCTCGCGGTCTGGTACGGTCTGCGGCGATGCCCTCCATCACTTCCGCACTCGGCATGGTCGTCACGCCCCATCCCCTGGCCACCGCCGCCGGCGTCGAAGCACTGCGCGCTGGCGGAAGCGCCGTTGATGCCGCCGTGGCCGCCAACGCGATGCTCGCCGTTGTCTACTGCAACGCCTGTGGGCTGGGCGGCGACGCGTTCGCCCTCGTCTGGGACCCGGCCGAGCAGCACCTCCACGGCTTCAACGGCAGCGGCCGCTCCCCCGCCGGGCTGACAATTTCCGCGGTCCGTGCCGGCGGCCATGACGAGATGCCAGCGAAAGGCCCGCTGCCCATCACCGTCCCCGGCGCGGTGGACGCCTGGGTCCAGCTCCTGGACCGATTTGGCCGCCGCTCCCTCGCCGATGCACTGCTCCCCGCGGCCGCCACCGCGGACGACGGCTATAAGCTAACCGCCATCAACGCGCGCGCGATCGCCGCATCTCTGCCCGGCTTCGACAAGGCCGCGCGGGCCGTCTTCGCGCGGGCCGGCCAGGAGGGCGACACCTTCCGGCAGCCGCTGCTCGGGGCCACGCTGCGCGACATCGCCGAAGGTGGACGCGAGGCGTACTACGGCGGACCGATCGGCGACGAGATTGCACGGGCCATCCAGGCCGCCGGCGGCGTCATGACGGCGTCCGACATCACCGAGCACCACGGCGATTGGGTCGAGCCGATCTCGACGCCCTACCGCGACGTCGAGGTCGCCACCATCCCGCCCAACTCCCAGGGCATCACCGCCCTCATGGCATTAAATGTTCTCTCGACCCTTGATTGGCCGATGGGCGCACCACTCTCCGCCGACCGCCTGCACGCACAGATCGAGGCTGTCAAAGTCGCCTGGAGTGAACGCGACCGTTGCATCGTCGATCCGGAGCGCGGGGTGGCGGATCCATCGGTCCTTCTGTCGACCGAGCATGCCGGGTGGTTGGCCTCGAGGTTGTCTCCCACAGAGGCGCACCCATATCTCCCTACCAACCGGCCGGGTGGTGGCATGGTCTACCTGTGTGCCGCTGATGCCGACGGCATGATGGTCAGCCTGATCGAGTCGAATTACATGGGCTTCGGATCCGGGATCATGGGCGGCTCGACCGGGATCATGCTCCAGAACCGTGGCGCCTACTTCTCGTTGGATCCGGCGCATCCGAACGCGCTTGCGCCTCGTTCACGCACGCTCCACACGCTCATGCCTGGGATGCTCCTGCGGGATGGCGATGCGGAGGTTGCGTTCGGTGCCATGGGAGGCGACGGACAGCCGCAGACCATGGTCCAGCTCGTCCAGGGATTGGTCGATGACGGCCTGGATCCCCAAGCTGTGGTGAATCGCCCACGCTTCGTGGTCGAGACTGAAGCGGCCGGTGCACCGCTGGGACCAGTGAGGATCGAGTCGGATGGGGTGGATGCCTCGGATGTCGCCGCCCTCGAGGCACGCGGCCACGAGGTCGCGCTCGTGGAGCCGAAGACGCCGCTCATGGGCTGGGCCCAGATGATCCGCCGTCGCTCGGATGGCTCGTACGAAGGTGGCGCCGATCCCCGCGCCGACTCGTTGGCCGCTGGGACATGAGCAATCGGGGGCGTGCCTGGTCGCAGACGTGCCGCCACCCGTCAGCTGCCGCTCAACGCTGCCAACTGAGCCGGAAGCAGGTGCCAGCTCCCTACAGGACTCAGCCGGCGCCGCCCTGGTCTGATTCGCGCCGCTCCGCGACGGAAATCGTGACGAGTGACGCGTTTGTCCCGGTCGGCCCCGCACCGGGCTGAGTTAGCGCCGCTGAACGGCGCATGGCGGCGCTTCTGGATCGGTGGATGTCGAACATGGCGCTCAGCGGCGAAAATCGCGAAATGGGGGGCGGGCCCCAATCGGGCCGGACAGCCGGCTCGGGCTCAGTCAACGCGCTGAACGGCGGCGCGCGGACCGCCGTCGCGCTCTGACGCTCATGAGCAGGAATAGGCGACAGC
>JBPCKH010000107.1:0-8054 GCA_051004475.1 Candidatus Limnocylindria bacterium
CAGCTGCGCACTCGAGTCCGACGGATCGGCTCCGAGAACCTGGTAGAAGTCCCTTGGCTCGCTGCGAGCGGGCGCGATGGTGGCCATCCGATCGAGTCTAGGCGACGCTCCACCCCTTCTGCAGTTCGCTATGCTCTGAAACATGCCTCCCAATCCCGTGCCGGCGCAGGCCCGGACCGGCCACCTCCTGATGATCGGCGGAGCCGAGGACAAGCTGCGACAGCGCCAGATCCTGTCGCGCTTCGTCGCGCTGGCCGGGGGCAGCGATGCACGGATCGTCATCATATCGACCGCCTCCTCGCTGGGTGACGAGGCCACGGACCTGTATCTGTCCCTATTCCGCCAGATGGGAATCGCCGATGTTCGGGGCATGCGCCCCCTGGTGCGCGACGACGCAAACGACCAGCGCCTTGTCTCGCAACTCGACGACGCGACCGCAATTTTCATGACCGGCGGTAATCAACTCCGTCTCTCGAGCGTGATCGGTGGCACGCTCCTGGGCAAGGCCCTCATCGACCGCCACCGCCACGGCGCCATGATCGCCGGCACCAGCGCCGGAGCATCGGCGATCGCCAGCTACATGGTCGCCTTCGGGACCGGCGGCGCCACCCCGAAGCAGCGCATGACCCAGATGAGCGCCGGCCTCGGATTGCTGCCCGGGGTGCTCATCGACCAGCATTTCGAGCAGCGCAATCGGTTCGGGCGACTCCTGGCGCTCGTTGCCCAGTCGCCGGCGCTGCTCGGCATCGGCATCGATGAGGACACCGCCGCGCTTGTCAGCCCGAAGGGCATCCTCGAGGTGCTCGGCAAGGGCTCGGTCACCGTCATCGACCCCTCGCAGATTCAGACTGATGCGTACGAGGTCAAGCGCCATCGACCGATCATGGTCTCAGGCGTCACGCTCCACTCGCTGCCATCGGGGTATCGGTTCGACATTCGCAGGCGAAAGCTCATGGCGCCGCTGCGTCCGGTCAGCGCCACGGATCGGGAGCTGGCGAGCCTCCAGGCCGCCACCAACCACACGCGACGCCTGATCCGTCGCATCGCGGCCGAGGGAGCCGATGACACGGCGCCGGAGCGCGCGCGACGACGCGCACAGCGGGGCAGCCGGATGGACAAGGAGGTCAGCGAGTGAGCGCGCCGTCGCGGCGTACGACCCGGATCAGCCAGGCCAGGGCCGGGGGGCCTCCGGGCGCCGTTCCGCGTCCGGAGCTGAAGGTCGTCGAGACACGCGTCTACCGGGGGCCGAACTACTGGAACTACGATCCCGCCATCAAGCTGATCGTCGACCTCGGCGTGCTGGAGCACTTCCCCACCAGCACGATCCCCGGCTTTGTCACCGCACTGCTCGAGATGCTGCCCGGCGTCGGACAGCACACCTGCGGCACCGGCAAGGTCAACGGCTTCGAAGCGCGACTGCGCGAGGGGACCTGGGTCGGCCATGTGGCCGAGCACATCGCGCTCCAGCTCCAGCGCGAGGCCGGCAGTGAGGTCGGGCGCGGCAAGACGCGCGGAACGGGCGAGCCGGGCCGCTACCACGTCGTCTACTCGTATGGCGAGGAGTCGGTCGGCCTCGTCGCCGGCAAGCTGGCCGTTCGCCTCGTCAACCACCTCGTCGAGGCCGAAGACGACTTCGATTTCGGGGCGGAGCTGGAAGCGCTCATTCGCCTCTCCGAACGCGCTGCCTTCGGGCCATCCACGCAGGCAATCCTGGACGAGGCCGCCCTGCGGGATATCCCCTCCATCCGGCTGAACGACCAATCACTCGTGCAGCTCGGGCACGGCATTCATCAGAAGCGCATCCGGGCGACCATGACAAGCCAGACCGGCTCGCTCGGCGTCGACATCGCATCAGACAAGAAGCTCACGAACCGATTGCTCGCTGCCACCGGGGTGCCGGTGCCACGATCGCAGCTCGTGCGGAACGAGGACGACGCGGTCAGCGCGGCCAACCATATCGGCATGCCCGTCGCGGTCAAGCCGCTGGACGGCAACCACGGCCGCGGGGTGATGCTCAACCTCGCCGACGACGAGGCGGTGCGCGGCGGGTACCGCGCAGCGCGCGCCCAGAGTCGCGGCGGTGCGGTGGTTGTCGAGTCGTACCTCGTCGGCAATGACTACCGCTGCCTGGTCATCGGCGGCGTGCTGCGCGCCGTCGCACAGCGCGTGCCGGCCCATGTCGAGGGAGACGGGAAGCATTCGCTGACCCAGCTCGTTGAGACGACGAATGCCGATCCGCGACGCGGGTTCGGTCACGAGAAGGTGCTCACGCGAATCAAGCTCGACGAAGAGGCGGTGTCGTACGCGCGACAGCAGGGCTTCGAGCTATCCGACGTACCGCCTCGTGGCCAACGGATCTACCTGAAGCGAACCGGGAACATGAGCACCGGCGGGATCAGCATCGATCGGACCGAGGAGGCGCATCCCGACAACGTCGAGCTCGCCGAGCTTGCAGCTCGGGTGGTCGGCCTCGACATCGCGGGGATCGACCTGGTCTGCCCGGACGTCGGCGTGCCGGTGCGCGAAACCGGCGGCGGCATCGTGGAGGTCAACGCGGCGCCCGGCTTCCGCATGCACACCCACCCTACAGAGGGAGAGTCGCAGTACGTCGCCAAGCCGGTGCTCGACATGCTCTTCCCACCCGGCGCCGATGCGCGCATCCCGATCGTCGCCGTGACCGGCAGCAATGGAAAGACGACGACCGCCCGCATGATCAGCCACATCATGAAGGGGATGGGCCGCAAGGTCGGCCTGACCAGCACGGATGGGATCTACGTCGACGGCAGGATCGTGCGCCGGGCGGATGCGTCCGGACCGAAGTCGGCCTCCATGGTGCTCCAAAATCCGACCGTCGACTTCGCGGTGTTTGAGGTTGCGCGCGGCGGAATTCTGCGCGAAGGGCTGGGCTACCAGCGCAATGACGTCGCGGTCGTGCTGAACGTGACGGGCGACCATCTCGGGCTGGGCGGCATCAACAGCATCAAACAGCTCGCCGACGTGAAGCGCGTCGTCGTCGAGGCGGTCCCGCGCGACGGTGTCGCCGTCCTCAATGCCGATGATCCGCTGGTGGTGCAGATGTCGCGTGTCTGCTCGGGCTCGGTCATCTATTTCAGCATGGATCCGGAGCATGAGCGGCTGAAGTTCCAGGCCTCCCGCGGTCGCCGCTCCGTGACCCTCGAGCAGGGCCGCAACGGTGAGATGATCGTCCTGCGCCAGGGCCGTAAGAGCATGTCACTTGTCTGGACGCACCTCATTCCTGCGACCTTCGAGGGTCGAGCGCGGATGAACGTGCAGAACGCGCTGGCCGCCACCGCTGCCGCATGGGCCGGCGGCGCGCACCTGCATGACATCCGGCAGGGACTGCGAACCTTCACGACGAGCTACTTCATGGCGCCGGGTCGCCTCAACATGTTCGAGCTGGATGGCTACCGCGTCGTGGTCGACTACGCACACAACCCGCCGGCAGTTCGCGCACTGGGCGACTTCGTCAACCGCCTGACCCAACCATCGGCCGGCGGCGCTCGCCCCCCGGTGACCGGCCGCCGCATCGGTGTCATCGCCACCGCCGGCGACCGACGCGACGAGGACATCATGGAGCTCGGGCAGGTCGCCGCCGCGTACTTCGACGAGATCGTCGTCCGCGAGGACGCCAACACCCGCGTCCGGCCGCGCGGCCAGACCGCCGAGCTGATCATCAAAGGGATTGGGCTGGCAGAGGCCGATGCGTCGCGGGTCGGCCCGATCGTCACGATCCTCGATGAGCTCGAGGCCACGCGCCACGCGCTCAACATCGCACGCGACGGCGACGTGGTCGTCGTCTGCGTCGACCATGCCAATCAGATCTGGAAGGAGCTCCAGCGAAGACAGCACGGAGCAGCCAGCGAGGCCGATGGACTGCGTGCCGTCGTTGGCGTCCTCGACGCGGACGACGAGATCGAGATCGATACCTGACGACGTTGCACTCCCGCGAAGTTGCCATCTACCGATGGCGTCGATGCCAGGTGGCCATGGCGCGACCAGCACCGCCGATGATCGGTCGTTCACACTCAGTCGAGCCGCGATATCTACTCCGCAGCCGGCACCGAATGCCTTGCATCGATACAGTCGATGGATGGCAACTTCCTCGGGTCAGCCGCTGACCTTGTCGCGGAGCTGCTCGTGGCTCACCGGCTGAAATCCCTCCGCATCGAGCCAGCGGAAGAGGTCCGTTCGCTCGACATGGGCCATCACCGCGCAGACGTCGCCCCGCTTCGCGCGGTCGATCAGCGCCTGGGTGGCTGCCATCTCGTTCGGAAGCGCCTCGATCTCCCCGGTGTACCCACCGTCGCGCGCTCCGGCGCGGAGGAGCTCGTTCATCTCGTCGTTACCACGACCGCGCAGATAGTGACGCTTCTCCGCGATGACCAGGTCGTCGGCACCGCCGGCGAGCACGCCGAGGGCATGGAGAATCTCGTCGGTCCGATCACCGGCGGTCCCGAATGCAAGGCGAACCCTGCGGCGACCAGCCACGGCCCGCGAGACATCCATCAGTCCGGCCAACCCCGCCTCGTTGTGCGCGAAATCGACGAGGACGTACACACCGCGTCGCACGTAGAGGTTGAGGCGGCCGGGGTTACCGGCCTCGTCCTGCGCGAAGGATCGGAGACCTCGCTCGATGCGCGCCGCGGAGATCCCCAGCGCATCGCAAGCGGCAGCCGCGGCAAGGGCATTGGCAATGTTGTAGCGCGACAGGCCGGCAACGGTGACGGGCAGCTCGGCGGCCGGTGCGAGCCGTTTCGGGCGACATCCCGCCCCGCGCAGGACGAGGTCGCCGCCATCAAGCACGGCCGCCCGCCCGCCACCATCCAGGACCTGTTCGACGCGCCCCGACCGCGGATCCATGCTGAAGGCATACATGTTCGCCCGCGTTTGGCGACGCATCGCCCAGGCGAGATCGTCATCCACGTTCAGGACAGCCCAACCGCCGCGCCTGGTGATGCGCACGACCACACCCTTCACCTCCGCCAGCTCCTCGACGGTGTCGATGCCCTGCAACCCAAGGTGATCGGCGCTCACGTTGGTCACCACGCTGACGTCGTTCGCGGCGTACCCGATCCCGCGCAGCAGGATGCCGCCACGGGCCGTCTCGAGCACCGCCAGGTCGAGGGCCGCCTCGGCAAGCACGCGAGCGGCACCACCGAAACCGGTCCAGTCCCCCGCCTCGACCAGCTCTCCCCGCACGAAGATGCCGTCCGAGTTCGTCATTCCCACCTTCCGCCCGGCTTCGGACGCGATATGGGCGATCAGGCGGGTGGTAGTGCTCTTGCCGTTCGTGCCGGTCACCGCGACGATCGGGATTCGGGACCTCGGCAGGTGATAGAGCGGCCCGTGTGCGGTAGCGCGCAGGGCGGCCTGCTCGCGCCGCCCATTCGATCTGCCGAGCGCGAGCCGGGCGGCCCCGGCGCCGATGGCCTGGGCGATCGCCCGTCGACGCCAGGCGAACGCCACAGCGGTCCGCAAGCCATCGACCGAGTGGCGCGTCGTCAGGCGAGGCTCCGGCAGGTTGATCGCCTGGTGGAGGCGTCTGACCGCGAGCGCCGCACGGTCGGCCACCTCGCTCGCTTCTCCCGGTCGTTGACCGATGAACTCCAGCTTGACGGCCGGACGCGTGAAGAAGCGGTTCGGGCCGTCGAGCACCCGCAGCTCGACCAGCTCGAACCCTGAGTCCGAGTGCTCGACACTGCGCGGCATGCCCGTGAGTATATTGGTCGGCATGCCCGACCTGAATGCGCTGCGACGCAGTATCGACGAGGCGCACCCAGCGTTCCTCCGCCAGCTCGCAGACCTCGTGAATATCGACTGCGGCTCCTATACCCCCGACGGCGTCAACCTCGTCGCCGATGGGGTGAGCGCGAGCATGCGGACCATCGGATTCGACGTCGAGCGCGTCGCGCACAGGCCCACGGACGGCGAGGCGCAGCTCGGCGACCTCGTCATCGGGCGTCTGCCGGGAGACGGACCGCGGGTCCTGTTGATCGGTCACATGGACACCGTCTTCGATCCCGGGACGGCCGCCGCGCGGCCGTATCGGTCCAGTGCTGGTCGCGCGTTCGGTCCCGGCGTGACCGACATGAAATCTGGTCTGCTTGCTGGCCTGTACGCCGTGCAGGCCCTCCGCGACAATGGGCACAACCCGACCATCACCTTCGTCGCCAACCCGGACGAAGAGATCGGCTCGCCGTTCAGCACGCCAATCATCCGCGAGCTTGCCCCGCAGCACGACGCCGTCCTGGTGCTCGAGTGCGCCCGCGCCAACGGTGATATCGTCAGCGCGCGCAAGGGCATCGCGGACTATCACCTCGAGCTGATCGGACGGGCGGCGCATGCCGGCGTCGAGCCGGAGAAGGGGCGCTCGGCGATCCTCGAGGCGGCGCACCAGGTCCTTGCCCTCCACGCCCTGAACGGCAGATGGCCGACGGTCACCGTCAACGCTGGCGTGATCCACGGCGGCACGCGCCCGAACGTCGTTCCCGAGCGCTGTGAGCTCCAGGTTGATCTGCGCGCGTCCACGGTGAGCGCATTCGAGGCAGCGTCTGGCGAGGTCGAACGCATTACTGGCGCGCCGACCATCGAGGGTGTATCGGTCCAGCTCCGTCGTATCGCGGGCCATCCGCCGATGGAGAAGTCCGACGCCTCCGCCCGCCTGGTCGCGCTCACCTCCGCCATCGCCGGCGAGGTCGGCTTCGAGCTGCAGGACGCGGCCACCGGCGGCGCATCGGACGCCAATACCACCGCCGCGCTTGGCATCCCCACGCTCGATGGCCTTGGGCCGGTCGGCGGAGACGATCACTCCGTCGATGAGTGGTTGGACCTGGCCAGCGTGGTTCCGCGGACGACGCTGCTGGCGGGGCTCATTGGGCGCATCGGTGAGGCGCTGTAGGCTCCCTGGCGTGGTCGCACCTCGTCAGCGGAACCCTGCGGCTAGAATGGTCCACCGTGACCGATGACCATCGCCACCGCACGACGCTGCAGGTGCGCTTCCGTGATATCGATGCCTTCGGGCACGTGAACAACGCGGTCTTCTTCAGCTACGTCGAGTACGCGCGCATCCGCTACCTGCTCGACGTCCTCCAGCCCGGGACAAGCTTCGACAGACTCCCCTTGATCCTGGCCCGCGTCGAGCTCAACTACCGATCCCCGATCACGTTCGGTGAGGAGGTGACGGTCGGCACGCGAGTGGAACGCATCGGTCGCACCAGCTTCGCGATGAGCCACCGCATGACCGCGGAGCCGGGCGGCCGGCTGGCCGGAGACGTGCAGACGGTGCTCGTCGCGTACGACTACGCGTCCGCCAGCCCCGTGCCCGTGCCCCACGACTGGCGCAGGCGCATGGGCGAGCATGAAGGCCGATCATTCGACGAGACCGATGCGTCACGATCGTCGACCGCAACCGCGGCGAGCTGAACACCACCAGCAGGAGACTCATGGCCGACCAGCAACACTTTGACCTGCTCATCCTCGGCGGCGGCATGAGCTACGTTGGCGCCATTCGCGCCGCGCAGCTTGGCCTGTCGGTCGGCCTCGTCGAACGCGATCGGCTCGGGGGCACGTGCCTCAACCGCGGCTGTATCCCCTCCAAGGCGCTCCTCGAGACGGCCGACCTCCTGCATCGGGTGACCGAACAGGGCGCCGAGTTCGGCCTCGCTGGCCACGAGGGCATCAGCCTGGACTACGGCGCCCTGGCCAGGCGCCGCGATGCGGTCATCGACAAGCACGTCGGCGGTGTCGAGTTCCTGATGAAGAAGAACAAGATCACCGTGCTGCGCGGGAACGGTGTGCTGACAGGCCCGACGAGCGTCCGCGTCAGCGGCGGCGAGTCGGGCAACCTGGAGGCAACGGCCGATCATCTGATGCTGGCCACAGGATCCGCTCCACGAGCGCTGCCGGGCCTGGAGCCTGACGGCCGCCTCATCATCACCAGCGACGAGGCACTCACCCGCGGCGACGTCCCGGGTCGCGTCACGATCGTCGGCGCGGGCGCCATCGGCGTCGAATGGGCCAGCATGTACCGCGAC
>JBPCKH010000108.1:0-6993 GCA_051004475.1 Candidatus Limnocylindria bacterium
GTTGGGGCCCGTGGCAGCCCCGGGCGGCGCGCCCGCGCTCCGCGCGGCGGCCATCGCCTTCGTGCTCTACGCCATCGTCGGCGGCCTCGTCCCGCTGCCCGCACCGTTTCCACCGGCTTCCATCCTCAATGGACGGACCGTGCTCGAGGCGCTGGGTATCCCGATCGAGGTCTTCCGCTCCCTCACCGGGCTCGCCATTGCGCTGGCCATGATCCGCAGCCTGGAGCTCTTCGAGCGGGAGACCGATCGCGCCCTCGCCGAGGCCCGACGACGGGAGCTCCTGCTCCGCGAGCGCGAGCGCATCGGCCGCGACCTGCACGATGGCATCATCCAGTCAATCTACGCCGCCGGTCTGCATCTCGAGCATGCCTCCGAGATCGGCGATGAGCGCACGACCAGGGCGCGCATCGGCACGGTGATGGGCGAGCTCAACCGGATCACCGGCGATATCCGCAGCACCATCTTCGACCTGCGCTCCGGGGAGCTGGAGGCACGCGACGCGGAGGCCATCGTGCTGGCGGCGGCCGACGAACTCCAGGCCCACACCTTCGTCAAGCTCGAGATCGGCTGGGAGGGCTTGTTCCGGCCCCGGCTCAAGGCCGAGCAGGCGGAGCATCTGCGACACATCGTGATCGAGGCATTCAGCAACGTCCTGCGTCATGCACACGCCAGCAGCGTGACGGTCCACATGACCTGCACGGCGCGTCGCTTCACGCTCGAGATCCGGGACGACGGCGCCGGCTTCGACCCGGCCGTGACCGCCGAGCGAGGGCGGCGGGGGCGCGCGCAGGGACTGGCCAACATCCGTCGCCGGGCCGAGCTGCTCGACGCGACCCTGAGCGTCGAGAGCACTCCCGGACACGGAACGGCGTTGTCGCTTACGATGCCCGTGGCGACCGTGCGTCGCCCCACATGACTGATTCAGCATCCGATCCCACCCTGCCCGCCACCGACGTGCGCATTCTCATCGCCGACGACCACGAGGTGGTCCGCATCGGACTTGCTTCGCTGCTCGATCGACAGCCCGGGTTCAGCGTGGTGGGCGAGGCGGGCTCCGGCCAGGAGGCGGTGCAGATGGCCCGCAGGACGCGTCCTGACGTGGTCGTGATGGACATCCGCATGCCGCATGGTTCGGGCATCGACGCCTGCCGCGCCATCACCGGCGAGCTCCCGGACACCCCTGTCGTGATGCTCACCAGCTATGCGGATTCCGATGCCCTCTTCGCGGCGATCGACGCCGGTGCATCGGGCTACGTGCTCAAGCGGGTCGGTTCCACCGAGCTGGTCGACGCGGTGCGCACCGTTGCTGCCGGCGGATCCCTTCTCGACCCGGCTGTCACGAAGAGCGTGCTCGATCGGCTGCGGAACACGAGCCGCCTGGAGGAGGCGGGGGCATTCGCCGATCTCACCGAGCAGGAACGGCGCGTGCTGAGTCACCTCGCAGACGGCGCGTCGAATCGCGAGATTGCCGAGCGCATGAAGCTCGCCGAGAAAACGGTCCGCAACTATGTTTCGAGCGTCCTCGCCAAGCTGGCGCTCGAGAGCCGCGCCCAGGCCGCGGGTTATGCCATCCGAAACAGGCTCCCGGAGCTGCACGAGGTCGACACATGAACCGATCCCTCCGCGTTGGGCTCGCCAGCGCGTTCGTCCTGGTGGCCAGCGCCTGTGTCGCCGAAGAATCGACACCACCTTCACCGTCGGTGAGCACATCGGCGACCAGTGAGAGCAGTCCTTCGCCCAGTGTTTCCCCGACTGTTTCGAGCGCGCCCAGTCCCACCACCGCCGCATCGCCGACGCCGGAGCCGGAGCCGGCGCTCAGCCTCGACGCGCCGGAGGGGACCGATGCGCGCGTGGTGACGGCCACGGTGACCTCCGAGATCGGCGCGGAAGGCGGGACGCTCACGGTGATCGTCACAAGTGCCGCCACCGAACGCATCGACGAGCTCGTGCTGCGCTGGCCGACCGAGCTGAACGAGGCGCTCTTCATCGCACCATTCACGCCAAGCCCGGAGCGCATCGTCGATGGCGGGTCGCCCCTCGTGCAGCCCTGGACGAAGTGGGTGGTCGGGCCGGGTGAGAAGGACGAGCCGGATGGCACCATCTCGGTGGGCTGGGGCCCGCTGCTCCCGGGTGCCACGCTCACGATCGGGCTCAACGTCACGCGCCAAGCGGCGGGTCCCGTCGAATTCGACTTCCAGGTTCTCGCCGGCAACGACCTTCTCACGCTTGATGATGGGGAGCCCGCCGAGCTGCGCATCGAGGTGCCGTAGTGCGCCCCATCCTGCCGGCATGGACCGAGACCGATCCCGCACTCCATGCCCGGCTCGCGGAGGCGATCGATCCCGGACGCAAGGTGCTCGAGGCCCTCGAGCGGATCGTACCGCTGAGTGGCAAGCGGATCGCGGACGTCGGGACCGGGATCGGCCACTACCCGATGCTGCTGGCGCGGCGCAGCGGCCGGATCTACGGCATCGAGTCAGACCCGGCGCTGCTGGCGGAGGGGCGCCGTCGCGCCGACGACTCGCACCAGCCGAACATTCGCATCGTCGAGGGGTCGTCCATGAGCCTCCCGCTCCGTGATGGGGCGGTCGACGTCGTTCTCAGCAGCCTCATCGATCCCGAGGATGCCTCGCTTCCCGCTGTCGCCGAGGCGCGGCGCGTCCTGCGACCCGGTGGACGGCTGATCGTCATCGGTCACTACGGTCGCGATGACGTATCGGCTCTGCTCGAACCGGAGGTGATGGAGCACGCCATGCAGGCAACGCACCACCGTACGGGCTGGTGGCTGCGCAATGGCTTCAAGATCAAGGTCGTCCACGCGCGTCTGGATCTCGGCGACGATGCGACGGCGCACGACCTGCTCCCGCGCCTTTACGGAGATCGAGGACGCGTCTATCTGATGGGCGCACGAAGCCCATTCCTGCGGCTGAACCTCGGACTCTTCCATCTGGCCACCGAACCAGCGGCCCGAACCTATCCTCATTCCGGCATCCGTGCAGAAATCCGCTTGCGGCCACCGTAGTCGGCGGATATCATGCGCGGGTCCGAAGGCCAGGCTCTTCTCCCCCCGGAGCCTGGCCTTCGGCTTGCCCGCCGATCCGCGCGGTGGCACATCGTCCAGCGTCGCGGCCGCGCAGCACGGCTCCCGTGCCAGCCATGCACCGAGATGTCGGTGAAAGCCGGCGCGGTGCGGTGCAGCTGCCCGGAGCAGTGCGATAATCGACTCCACCGCACGAAACCAGGTTGAGGCACACGACCGGATGACCACCAGCACGCCGCGCATGAAGATCACCTACGCGACCCTGTCCGCGGACAACGAGGAGCTCCAGACGTCATTCGATGCGGCGGTCGAACGGGCACGCGCCGACCTGGGACGGACCTACCCTATGCTCATCGGCGGCGAGGAACGCACGACCGACGAGACCTTTGAGGATCGCTCGCCGATTGACACCGAACTTCTGCTCGCCCGCTTCCCGGTTGGCGGCCGCCAGGACGTGCGCGACGCGATCGACGCCGCCCGCGCGGCATATCCAGCGTGGAGCGCCACGCCGTGGCAGGAGCGCCTCGCCATCCGTCGTAGAGCGGCCGACCTGATCAGCGAGCGGCAGTTCGACTACGCGGCGCTCATGACCCTCGAGGTAGGCAAGAATCGTCTCGAAGCCCTCGGTGATGTCGAAGAGACCGCGGACCTGCTGCGCTACTACGGCGACGAATTCGAAAAGGCCGATGGATTCGTGAAGCCGCTCGGCTCCCTCTCGCCAATGGAGAAGACCCGTTCCATCCTTCGCCCCTACGGCGTCTTCGGCGTCATCAGCCCGTTCAACTTCCCGATGGCGCTCGCCGGCGGCCCGGCGGGAGGGGCGATGATCGCCGGCAACACCGTGGTCCTGAAGCCGAGCAGCGACGCTCCGCTCTCTGGCTGGAAGTTCGGCGAGGCGCTCCGCGACGCCGGCCTCCCGGATGGCGTCTTCAACCTCGTCACAGGACCGGGCGAAACGGTCGGCGCCGAGCTGCAGGAGAACGCGGGCATCGACGGCATGGTCTTCACCGGCTCCTACGAGGTCGGCATGAAGCTCTACCGCAGCTTCACGAAGGACTATCCACGGCCGATCATCACCGAGATGGGCGGCAAGAACCCGGCAATCGTCATGCGCTCTGCCGACTTGGATGAGGCCGCCGAAGGCGTCATGCGCTCCGCGTTCGGCTTCGACGGCCAGAAGTGCAGCGCCAACTCACGGGTCTATGTCGAGAGGCAGGTGGCGCGCGAGTTCATCGACAAGCTGGTCGAGAAGACACGCCACCTCACCGTCGGCGACCCGACGCAGCGTGAAAACTGGATGGGCCCGGTCATCAACCAGCGCGCGCTCGACACGTTCACGAAGGCGATCGATGATGCGCGCGCCGATGGCGGGACGATCGAGGTCGGCGGCGAGACCAACACCGAGCGCGGCTACTACCCCACGCCGACGGTCGCCACCGGCCTGCCGCTTTCGCATCGGCTCTTCCGAGATGAGCTCTTCGTACCGTTCCTGGTCATCGGCGAGGTCGAATCGCTCGACCAGGCCATCGAGGAGTCGAATGCCAGCGCCTACGGCCTCACTGCCGGCATCTTCAGCAAGGACGACGCGGAGGTGAAGCGCTTCCTCGACACGATCGAGGCAGGCGTGGTGTACGTGAATCGACGCGCAGGGGCGACGACCGGCGCCTGGCCCGGCATCCAGAGCTTCGGCGGCTGGAAGGGTTCCGGCTCGTCCGGCAAGAGCGGCCTGGGACCGTACTATGTGCAGCAGTTCCTGCGCGAGCAGTCGCAGACCGTCATCACGGATGAAGAGCCCCCCGTTCTGTGAGGCATGGCCGCATCAGCGTTCCCGCGTGGACCCGTGCACCCGTGCACCCGTGCAATGGCGTCGCGCGAGCGAAACCTGATCAAGGCGGGAGAGATCTTTGACCGATCGCTTCGTCGCATCGGCGGCGCTGGACGAAACCGTTGTTGAGCCGTCCGGATGGTTCGCGGTCCAGCTGCGCTACGCCTACCTCTCTGGCGCCCCGGAAACGGTGACCATGGTCGAGGACCGGGTCGTGCTCATTGACGGCAGCGACGAGGAGGCGGCACTCGGCCGGGCGGTCGAGCTGGCACCCGAGTACGAGGGCGACTACGAGACCGATGAGGGAGAGGCCGGCACCATCCGCTTCGAGGGAATCGTGGCCATCAAGGAGCTGGACGATCCGCCGGCCGCCGGCGCGGAGGTCTGGCACGAGTTCATGTCGCCGGACCCCTCGCGACCCTCATCCTCGTCCGAGGATGAGCACGAGCCACTCCCGCCGGTCTACCCGGAGGAGATGGCTTTCCCCCGCGCCCGCGACGACTGAGCGTTCGTGAGCGCCTGGCGGCTCGCGGCGTACCGCGCGGTCCGGCCGATCCTCTTCCGCGTGGATCCCGAACGCATTCATCACGCGGCACTTTCTGGGCTCCACATCGCGGGTCTCAGCGCACCCGGTCGACTCCTCTGCGCGTTTGCCTCCGGCATCTCATCGGCCGATGCGTCCCGCCACCCATTCGAGCTGATGGGGCTTCGATTCCGCAACCGGATCGGCCTCGCGGCGGGGTTCGACAAGGATGGCGTCGCCATCCGCGGCTGGGCGGCGCTCGGGTTCGGGTTCGTCGAACTCGGCACGGTCACCCCTCGACCACAGCCGGGGAACCCCCGGCCGCGCCTGTTTCGCCTGACTGAGGATGAGGCGCTGATCAACCGAATGGGCTTCAACAATCTCGGGGCCGATGCGCTGGCGCGCCGTATCCGCATCGCGCGGCAGCACCTACCTGACGGATTCGTCGTCGGCGTCAACATCGGCCGCAACCGGGACGGCGACGCTTCCGACTATGCCCTGGCCGCCCACACCGTCGCCGACGTCGCCGACTACATCGCCATCAACGTCAGCAGCCCGAACACGCCGGGCCTGCGTGATCATCAGGACCCCGATCGGCTGCTGGAGATCCTCGATGGCGTGCGCGCAGCTGCCCCCCATCCACCGATTCTCGTGAAGCTCTCGCCTGATCTCGAGGGCCCCCAGCTCGATGAGCTCATCGGCGCACTCGTCTCGTCGACGACGAGCGGCGTGATCCTGTCGAACACCACGATCTCACGGGATGGACTGGGTTCGGTATTGCGGTCCGAGGCAGGTGGTCTGTCGGGCCGTCCGCTCCTTGGACGAGCACTCGACATGATCGCCCGAGCTCGCTTCCTGGCTGGTCCCGGCTTCACGATCATTGCCTCTGGCGGCATCGGAGCACCGGAGCACGACCTGCTGGATGTCTTCAACGAGCATGCAGACCTGGCCCAGCTGTGGACTGGATTGATGTATGCCGGACCGGGGCTCATCGGCGAAACTGTCAATGCATCTTCTTGAATCGGGGACGGGAACATTGAGCACCGCGGAGCGGCGCCACGTGAGTCAGCGGATCGCGACGGCGGCATTGCGCCTGATCGGGCTGACGCGATGATCCCAATGGACGTGCTCGTCAGCCCCTTGGCCATCGCCGGCTTCGTGACCGGCGTTCTTGTCGCGTACCTGGCGGGGCGCGTCCGGGGCGATCCCGGCCACGTGATCTACTCTCGGCCACGGGCAGCGGCATTGCGCTGGCCGCGCTCGCCTGGGCGAACGCCTTCGGCGGCGGTGCGCTGTTCGCGGCCGCGGCCGTCGGGCTCGGTGCCAGCCTGTGGACCATCGGCAACGAGCGGTCTCGGCGTCCCACCATCCGGTAGGACTGGCGTTCTCGCTTTCCCCTGCTAGGATGCAGCGGACTAGCCAAGGTGCGCGGGCAGGACGCGCCGCTCCGAATCCGGAGTGCTACCAATGACCACCCTCGAAGCAACACCCTCGCATGCGGCTGTCCACGAGCAGGCCGCACCGCACATCATCACCGAGCTGCCCGGCCCGAAGGCCCGCGCATTCATCGCCCGTGACACCGCGGTCGCGGCCCCCTCGCTGAAC
>JBPCKH010000109.1:0-3484 GCA_051004475.1 Candidatus Limnocylindria bacterium
GCCACGTCATGCGGCGCGGGCGGCGTCTCCGGACGCCGGATCAGCAGCAGCATGATGGCCGAGCCGACATAGGACAGCACGTCGAACACGATCGCGAACGGGGCACGGAACAGCTCGACCAGGAATCCGGCGACTCCCGGACCGATGACCGACGAGGCCGACACGGACAGCTCCAGCTTGGAATTGCCCTCCACCAGCTGGTCGCGCTCGACAACCGCGGGCAGATACGACTGGTAGGCGACGTCGAAGAAGACCTCCAGGCAGCCGACCGTGAAGGCCACCGCGTAGAGCTGCGGGATCGAGAGCCAGCCGCCGATGAAGGCGACCGGGATCGAGGTGAGCAGGACCGCGCGACCAATGTCGGCGGCGATGAGGATCGGCTTGCGTCGCATGCGGTCGACCCAGACGCCGGCTGGAATCGTGAGCAGGATGAAAGGCAGAAACTGGAAGGTGCCGAGCAGGCCGATCTCGAAAGGTGTCGCCTCGAGAGTGAGAATGGCAACCAGGGGCAGCGCGAGCTGGGTGACCTCGTCGCCGAACTGGCTGATCGTCTGCGCGGACCACAGCTTCATGAAATTGCCGTGCCGCCAGAGCGATGGCCGGCGGCGGGTCGTGGCCGCGATCTCGGAAGGCGATGGCGCCCCGGACGGCGGCGTCTCGAGTGACATCAGCGGCCCTTCCGCATGCCGCTCGCCACTGGCATGCGGGCTCGAACCAGTCTCACCCGTGTCAGGCGCGTCGCCGGGCGACCGTCAGACCATCACCGATCGCCAGGATCACCTGGTCGACTCGTTCATCGCTCGCGATCTTCGCGTTGAGTGCGCGAATGATGCGAGTGGATTCATCAGCTTCCTCGGGATCGGCGACCCGGCCGCTCCACAGCACGTTGTCGATCAGGATCAATCCGCCGGGGCGAACGACGCGCAGGCAGGCTTCGTAGTATGCGTCGTAGCCAGGCTTATCGGCGTCGATGAATGCCAGGTCGAAGCTGGCACCGTCGAGCGTGGCGACGGTTTCGGCAGCCGGCGCCAGGTGCAGCTCGATCTTGTCCGCGACGCCGGCATCGGTCCATGCTCGCCGTGCGATATCGGTCCATTCTCGACTCACGTCGCAGCACACCATTCGCCCCTCGGGCGGCAGCGCGAGCGCCATGACGGTGGAGCTGTAGCCGGTGAAGGTGCCGATCTCCAGGATGCTCTGGGCGCCGCTGATCTGGACCAGGAGTGACATGAATGCGCCCTGGTCGGGCCCGATCTGCATGTTGTGGTCGGGGAGCTTCATGGTCTCGTGGCGCAGAGCGGCCAGGACCGGATGCTCACGGACGCCGTATCGGTGGACGTAGGAAATGAGGTGGTCGGTCATGTTGAGCGTGCGATTGGCCATGGCTGCCGATGGTACGCGGTTCGGCACGGCCGCAGCGCGATTTGTATGGGGGCGCCGGGCGTAGCCGACCAAAGGTGGCCGACTGGGCGGGACGGGAGACGAGGCTAGGCTGATCCGGCGCCGATGAGCGGCGCTAACTCAGCCAGAGGATGGTGGGCCGGAGCGTGGGGCGGTGGCACACGGTCTTTCGTAGTTTCGCCGTGCGGGCGTCACCTATGTGCGTTCCGCGTGGCCGGGGCAACGGCGGGGGTGGGTGTGGGGGGGTTGGGTGTGGGGTGGGGGGAGCGCCGCTCAGCGGCGGTGCGGGTACGCCGGGGTACGCCCGGGGGCGCCGAGGTGCGCCGGGCGGAGTTGGCGCCGCTCAGCGCGGAACGGGTAGAGCCGCGGTAAGGCCACGGTAAGGCCGCAGTAAGGCTGGCTCGGGATACTTCCGGCATGCCATTCCGGATCCGACCGCTGGATGAAGCGATCCGACGCTCGAACCGCGACACGATCGAGTTAGGCGAGGAACTCGCGACGGCACGCCGAACGTGCGGCGCGACCCAGGCGGACGTGGCTCGCGCGCTGGGATGGTCACCGTCCAAGGTCCGACGGATCGAGCGGGGACAGCGGAAGTCGGTCACTCATCTCGAGCTGGCGTGCTTCGCATCGGTCGTTGGACGGCGGTACAGCGGCCGGATGTTCATCGGCACGACCAGATTGCGGGACGCCACCCAGCTCGAGATGATCGGTGGGTATCGAGCCATGGCGGCAGGCTGCGGCTGGAACTGCAGAATTGAGGACCCGATCCCGATCACCGGGGATCTCCGCGCATTCGACCTGATGCTCCGAGCAACCGAACAGCGGGTGGCACACGAATTCATCTCGCGCCTCTAGGACGTGCAGGCGCAGGTCCGACCCCTTCTCCAGAAGCAGCGCGATGCCGGCGTTGCCACGCTCATCCTTGTCATCAAGGACAACGCCGAGAATCGAAGGCTGATCCGGGAGGCGGGTGGACCAGTGCGGGATCTCTTCCCCCTCGGCTCACGTGAGGTCCTCGAGGCAATCCGAGAGGGACGGGACCCGGGGCGCAACGGAATCGTGTTCTGGAGAACAGGCTCGCCAGGGCGTGATGTGCATTGGATTGCGACCTCCGCCGCGTGCGGGTGGGGGTCGACGCCGCTCAGCGGCGGTAACTGAGCCCAACGCCCGGCGCCGCGGTCATGACGAGGTTAAGTGGACTGGTCGGAGGTGGCTAGAGTGCGATGGATCGCGCTTCCAGCACTGATTGGCTCAGATATCGCCGCTCGGCGGTGCCGAATGCGCAGACGACGCCCGACAGATAGCCGCGGAGGCGGCGGCTCGCCCTGCCCGGTTGAGTTAGGGCCTGTAGCCGAATGTTCGTGCTCGGATCGGCGGATTCGCGCCAGATAAGCTGTCGCAGCCGTCGCTCACTCTGCCGGCATGGCCTTCGCAATCGCCCTGACCGACGAGCAGTGGGAGCTGGTGGCCGATCTGTTCGACCCGCCTGGGCGCCGCGGCGCGCCGGCGGTCATCCCGCGCCGCCAGATGGTGGAGGCCATGCTGTTCATCGCCCGCACCGGCTGCCAGTGGCGCTACCTGCCCGAGCGCTACGGAGATTGGAGCGCGGTGTGGGCCCAGTGGCGGCGCTGGCGCGCCAACGCGGTGTGGGAGCGGGCCATGACCAGGCTGGCGGCGGTGGTGCGGGTGCTCCACGATCGCGAGCCGGCCCCATCGATGGTCATGATCGACGCGCAGACCGTGAAGGGCGCCCGCTACGGGCCGACCTTCCATCAGGCCGGCGGCAGAGGTGGCCGCACGATCGGTACCAAGCGCAGCCTGCTGGTCGAGATCCTGGGGTTGCCGCTGGCGGCCCACGCCGGCTCGGCGCGCCCACACGACGTCACCGCCGCGCGCGAGCTGCTGGGCGAGCGGCTGCCGCACCTGCCCCGCCTGCGCGCCATCGTCGCTCGGCTTGTGCAGCGTCAGGGGATTGGAGTTTTCCTCCCGCGCCACCGCGCGCGTCAGCATGCGCAGCACAGTGAAGGGTCGCCGGCAGACCAGTACTACCATCCGTAGCAGCGCTTTGAGGATCTCGCGC
>JBPCKH010000110.1:0-6854 GCA_051004475.1 Candidatus Limnocylindria bacterium
GCTCAGAACCAAGACGGACGAGGAACTGATCGAGCTGCACGACGATCAAGCGCCGCGCGCGGAGGCCAACGTCAATTACTACCTCGCCGAAATGAGTCGCCGCGAGATCCGGCGCGGGACCGACACCATGGTCCGGCTCACCTGGGCAATTTTCGGGCTAACGGCCGTCGTCGATGGCGCGAATCGCGTTCAGTAACGATCGAACCGCCGTGGTCATTGTCGATGAGCATGGCCGCGAAGCCGATTCGCCCGTGTGGGTCGTCATCCGGCATCCGACGGACGCAGAGTCCCACATACATACCGTGGCACCCGGTCGAGGCTACCCGACTGAGGACGAGGCAACACGCGCCGCGAGCCAGTGGTATGCAGATCTCGGAAACTTCGAGGATGTGCCCGAGGGAGTCGCCGATCCGCTGATGTGGGCGATAGACCGTCGATAAGTCCCGCGTGAGGGAATCCCTGGAACTACTCCTCTACGCAGACTCCTGCACTATTCATGAATATTGGCCCTCGCCGGGAGTGCGGTACTCGAGTCTCGCGAGCGCGTGCGGGCCGCTCTCCGCAACTCGGGCTTTGAGGTGCCGTCGCGCCGGATCACGGTCAATCTCGCCCCCGCGGACCTGCCAAAAGAGGGGACCGGTCATGACCTCGCCATGGCGACCGGGATCCTGGTTGCGTCAGACCAGCTCGATGGCACGCACCTGGCTCGAACCGCATTGATCGTCGAGCTGGCGCTCGATGGATCCCTGCGCTCCGTGCCGGGCGTCATGGCGCTCGTCTCGGCGGCACAGGCGGCGGGCGCTCGAGACGCGATCGTCCCGGCCGAGAGTGCCGCCGAGGGTGCGGTCATCCAGGACATTCGGGTTCGGGGCGCCCGCGAGTTCCGACAGGTCACCCATCACATGGCCGGGATGGAGGAGCTCCCGATCGCGAAGCCGCCGAGCCGACGTGCCGAAGCGACCATCGAAGATGTCCCCGACCTTGCTTCGGTGGTTGGTCATGCTGTTGGACGCCGGACGCTGGAGATCGCCGTGGCCGGACGCCACAACCTGGCCTTCGTCGGCCCGCCGGGCGTCGGCAAGACGCTGCTGGCCACCTCGGCGGCCGCGCTGCTCCCGCCCCTCGATGAGCGGGAGGCGGCCGAGGTGAGTCGGATTCACTCGGTGGCCGGTCTGGCGGAATCGCGCGCATCGGTCAGTCTGCGCCGCCCGTTTAGGGCTCCGCACCACACGATCTCGATGCAGGCTTTCGTCGGCGGGGGACCGCGGATCCGGCCCGGGGAGGCGAGCCTCGCTCATCGCGGCGTGCTCTACCTCGACGAGACGCTCCAGTTCCGGGCAGACGCGCTCGACGCCCTGCGCGGTCCGATCGATGCCGGCGCCGTCACCATCGCCCGAGTGGAGGGCGTCCTGGCGCTACCCGCGCGATTCATGCTCCTTGCGTCATTCAACCCATGTCCGTGTGGCTGGTTCGGCGTCGATCGCCACGAATGCACGTGCGAGGACGGCGCGCGGCGCCGATACCGGGCCCGCCTGTCAGGACCGATGCGTGATCGGCTCGACATGATGGTCAACCTCGAGCCAGTTGGATCGATGCGGGACACCCGTCGCAGCGAGGACAGCCGACTGGTCGCGGCGCGTGTGGCGACGGCTGGGGCGATGCAAGTTGAGCGGCAGCGAACGCCGAACGCCGAGATTCCAGCAGGCCAGCTCGATGACCGGATGGGCTTGTCGGCCCACCTTCGGGTACTGCTGGACACCCGTGGCCGGCAACTCGGCCTTTCGATGCGCCGCCGTCATCGAGTCGCTCGCGTCGCACGTACGATCGCCGACCTCGCCGGCTCGAGCCTGGTCCGCGGCGAGCACCTCGATGAGGCACTCATGCATCGGCCAAAGGAGGTGATCGCGTGATCGGGGTCGGGGCCGCCGGACCCCCGGCCGCGCCGCCGATCAAAGCGGCCTTGGACGCGCGACGGAGCGTGAGGCATGGATCGCACTCTCCGTGGTGCCCGGCATCGGCCCGGCTGGTTTCGCGCGCCTGATCTCACGGCATGGGTCGGCACACGCAGCATGGCGGGCCGGGCCTGGGGGCCTTCGAGAGCTGACCCACTCGCCCGGCGTTGCTCCCAATTCGTTCGAGGTGATGGCCCGAGCGGACCCGCGCGAGGTTGCCCGCGCCCTCGAGCGTCTCACCGAACGCGCCGGCGGTCGAGTCGTGACCGGGTTGGACGAGGCGTATCCGCCGGCCCTGCGCACGCTTGATCCGCGGCCACCGACTCTGTTCATCGTGGGTGACGAGTCGGTATTTCGCGAGCGAGCGGTCGCGATCGTCGGGACTCGCCGCGCGTCGGGCTACGGCATGTCGGTCGCGACAGAGATCGCTGACGATCTTGCTCGCGCGGGCGTGGTCGTCGTATCGGGGCTGGCGCTCGGGATCGATGGGGCCGCGCATCGCGCGACCGTCGCCGCCGGCGCGCGCGGCATCGCTGTCCTCCCGTCGCCGATCGACCGCGTCTATCCACCACGCCATCGACCGCTCACGCGTGACCTGCTGCGAGCGGGCGGTGCTTTGGTCAGCGAGGTGGCAACGGGCGCGGCGGTCGGCCGGCCCGACTTCGCGCGACGCAACCGGATCATCGCCGGCCTGGCCGAGGCGGTCATCGTCGTCGAAGCGCCCGATCGATCCGGCGCCCTGCTGACCGCCGACGCGGCCATCTCCATCGGCCGCGAGCTCTACGCCGTTCCTGGTCCCATCGACGCGATGGCGTCGCGCGGATGTAACCGACTCATCGCAGATCAGCAGGCCACGCTGGTGACGTCGAGCGCCTCGCTGCTGCGCCAGATCGGCCTCGCGCGCGGCGCGCGACCGCCGACCGTGAGTGCCCTCTCCGAGGTGGAGGGCCAGATCCTGCGACACCTGCTCGAACGGAGTGGCTCGATCGAGGAGCTGGTGGACCGAACGCGTCAGCCGGCCGCCTCGGTCGCCAGCGCGTTGGCCATGCTCGAGGCGCGCGGTCTGGTCAATCCATTCGGGGGAGCGACCTTTCATCCCACGCTGGCTGCCAAGCGGCTGGCACAGGTCCTATGACAGAGGTACCACCCATCGGCTATCCTGCCCCCGCCACTCGCAGCCGCCTTTACGTGCTATTTACGGGTGGTCCCGAATTTTCATGGAGTTTGTGTATTGCGTCCGAAACGAACCGTAAGTGCGGTTGTAGCCGCCCCGTTCGAGTCGCTCGGCACGCTGCTGAGCAGCCATCGAGCCATCACCCGTATCTCGTTGGCAGCCCTCTCGTTCACGTTCATCATCGGGCTGAGTCAGCAGGCCCCGGTGACCCGCGCTGGTCCGGAAGCGGTCGCGGTCATTCCGCAGTCCCTGCTGCCGCAGAATGTCGGCATCGGCGTCTCGACGAACGATCCCGTCACGATCACCTTCGATGGAGCCATGAATCCCGGTTCTGTCGAGGAAGCCCTCCAGGTCCTTCCGGCACATCCGGTGACGCTGGCCTGGAACGAAAGCCTGGATCAGCTGAGCATCGCGCCGGAGCGACGCTGGCGCACCGAAGAGAGCTACCTCGTCGTCATCGGCGAATCCGCCGTGCGAACGAATGGCGAGGCGCTGGCCGGTGCCAGCCGTCATGCGTTCACCACGCAGATCGCCCCGGCAGTTTCCGATTTCCAAGTTCGCCTGGCAGAGGAAATCGTCACGGAGCCCGCGCTCGATGCGGATGCCGAAGCGAAGGCCGCAGCCATCCTCGATGCGGACGCCGTCAGTTCGGACTTCGACGCGGGTTCGCAACCGCCGACGGTGACTGCGACGGACGTCAGCGCGTCCAGTGCCATCACCGTCAGCTTCTCGGAACGGATGAACCCCGACGACGTCGAGGAGCACTTCGCGATCAGCCCCGAGACCCCCGGCGATCTCACCTGGCAGAACGGCGACCTGGTCTTCAGCCCGTCAGAGAGGCTCGAGCCCGGCAGTCGCTATACGATCAGCGTGATCGGATCTCACGATCGGATGGGCAATCTGATGGGCGGCAAAGGCAACTTCTCGTTCCTCGTGCAGCCCGGCGCCCAGGTGACCAGGACGCAGCCGGAAGCCGACGCAACCGATGTCGAACCGACTTCCGTGGAGTTTTGGTTCAGCCAGCCGATGGACGTCGAGGCGACGAACGCGGCGTTCGGCCTGACCGATGGGAGCAACGATGCGCTCGTCGGCGGCGATCTGAGCTGGAACGAAGCTGCGACGCAGGTGGTCTACATCCCGGACGCGCCGCTCACCGGCGGACGGACCTTTACAGCGGCTTTCGACGGTGGTGCGCGGGACGCGGACGGGAACGTCGTCGATGTGTTGCTCTCATTCACGACGAAGGCAGTACCGGTGATCGTACCCGCGGCGAGAGCAACGCCCTCGGTGCGCAGTGCGACAGCGGCCCCTGCGCCGGCTGCTCCTGCCCCTGCGGCACCACCGCCGCCTCCCGCACCGGCCGTTCCCGCCGCGGCGCCTGCCACGAGCCTGGCCGGGTACGCGTTGAACCAGGTGAATGCAGCGCGTGCCGCCTATGGCTTTGCCCCGGTCGTCCTGGATGCCGGCGTTTCGGCGGTGGCATCGGCGCATGCGTGGGATCAGGCTCGCAATGGTTACTTCAGCCATACCGGATTGAATGGCAGCACGCGCGAGACTCGACTGCGCGCGGGTGGCGTCAGCTTTGGGTGGGCCGCAGAGAACCAATGCTACCGACTCGGCACGAGCGAACAGGGAACGCTCGATTGGTGCCAATCCCAGTTCATGGCCGAGCCGTATCCGGGCCAGTGGAACCACATCGCCAACATCCTGAGCCCCAATGCGCGCCGAATGGGAGTTGGAATCGCGACGGTGGGGGGTCGGACCGTCATCACCTGGAACTTCGTCGACTGAGCATCTGCCGGGTCGGCGCCCTGCGCGTCACGCCCGCACCTACGTCGCCACTGCCTCCGGTCTCGTCACGCCAGTCCGCCGTCGCCGGTCCGAGACGGGGCCGGTGCTACACTCGCTGACCGTATGTCCCACACGAAGCAGGCGGTCGGCGACAGCCTCGGCAATTCGCCACTCATGGCGATGATGGTCGGGCTCGACGTGGGCCCGGGCATCGTTCCCGGCGCCATGGAGAGTTGACATCGATGTCGAAGACACTGGTCATCGTCGAGTCGCCGGCCAAGGCGAAGACGCTCGCTCGCCTGTTGGGCGACGAGTATCGAGTCGAGGCCAGCGTTGGCCACGTTCGCGACCTCCCCGAGAACGCGAGTGAAGTGCCCACCGGGATCAAGGGCAAGCCCTGGGGTCGAATGGGAGTCGACGTCGACAACGGCTTTCGGCCCTACTACGTTGTTTCGCGCGACAAGGCGACCCGTATCCGCGATCTGCGCGCCGCTGTGAGGGACGCGCCCGAGGTGCTGCTTGCCACGGACCCCGATCGCGAGGGGGAGTCGATCAGCTGGCATCTGCGAGAGGTGCTCAAGCCGACCGTCCCTGTTCGCCGCATCGAGTTCCACGAAATCACCCTTGAGGCCGTGCGCAAAGCCATCCTGGAGGCGCGCGACATCGATCTCCAGCTCGTCGATGCGCAGGAGAGCCGCCGCATCGTTGACCGGCTGTACGGGTACATGGTGTCGCCAGTGCTCTGGAAGAAGGTGCAGACCGGGCTCAGTGCGGGCCGTGTGCAGAGCGTTGCGGTGCGCCTCATCGTGGAGCGAGAGGAAGCGCGCCGTGAATTCCGCACGAGTGCCTACTGGAACCTTGAGGCTCAGCTGCGAACGGCAGACACCTCCTTCACGGCAACGCTCGCTCGGATCGAGTCTGTGCGGCTTGCCACGGGCAGGGACTTCGACCCGGCGACGGGCGAGCTGAAGGACAGGAGCGTCCGCATGCTGAATGAGCGTGCGGCCGGTGAGCTGCGCGATGCCTTGCGGGACGGGCTGCCATGGTCGGTCACCTCGGTGGACGAGCGGCCCGCCACCCAGTCGCCTTCCGCGCCATTCACGACGTCAACGTTGCAGCAGGAAGCCAACCGGAAGCTCGGCTTCTCGGCCGACCGAACGATGAATGCCGCCCAGCGGCTCTTCCAGGAAGGCTTCATCTCGTATCACCGCACGGATTCGACAACGCTGAGCGAGCGTGCGTTGGGTGAGGCAGCTGACGAGATCCGAGCCCTCTACGGGGCCGATTACTACAGTGGGCCGCGTCAGTACCGGACGAAGGTGAAGAATGCCCAGGAGGCCCATGAGGCCATCCGGCCGACCGACTTCGGCCAGGCGGCCGGCGGACTGCGTCAGTTTGCCGGGCGCGACGAGGGTCGCCTCTACGATCTCATCTGGAAGCGTGCGGTCGCCTCGCAGATGGCGGACGCCAGCCTCCTGCGCACGACCCTCGAGATCACGGCCGATGGCCCTGACGGGCCGAGCGTGTTCACGGCGTCGGGAAAGGCGGTCCGCTTCGCGGGGTTCCTTCGCGCATACGTCGAAGGTTCAGACGATCCCGCCGCGGAGCTCGGCGACCAGGAGACGGTCCTTCCCAAGCTTCACGTCGGCGACGTAGTTTCAGCCGACGGGCCCGTCGCACTCGAGGCACTCGAGGTCAAGGGCCACGCGACGTCGCCGCCGGCGAGGTATACCGACGCCTCGCTCGTGAAGCGGCTGGAAGAGGACGGAATCGGCCGGCCGTCGACATACGCCTCGATCATCTCGACAATCGAACGACGCGGATACGTCTGGCGACAGGGGAAGGCGCTTATCCCCACCTTCACCGCGTTCGCGGTGACACACCTGCTCAAGGAGCACTTCGCCGCCCTGGTCGAGCTCGGCTTCACCGGGCAGATC
>JBPCKH010000111.1:0-4614 GCA_051004475.1 Candidatus Limnocylindria bacterium
GTCATCCTCCGGTCCTCGGCCATCGTGGTGCTTCTCCTTCGTCAGTTCTCAGCGGAACCGACGATTCTGAGGCCCGCGGTGGCTGACCCACATCAGGGACCAGCCAGGGCGCGCCCGCTACACCACTTCTACCTACTCGACCTCGCGATGCTCGTCGCGCACCCTTGCTCGAGCCGCTCCAATGCGACGCATCGTCTCAAGGACGACATCACGCTGGCACCGATCATCCCGCTGCCAGGCGGCTGGAGCGCGCCATGGACCGGCTACTACGAACTGTTCCCAATGCCGGGCCTTCGCGGCGGCGACTTTGTGGCGGGCTTGTCTCGAGGTTCCCCGTCAGGCCGCAGTACCTTGCTGACCGCCGGATGGCGTGCCTATCGCTCGACGGCCTAACAGCTCTGCTGGATCGTCTCGCGAAGAACGCCACCCGGTTGGAGCCGGCGCATGTCCCGGGCCACTTCCTGTCCGAGGCGGAGCGGCTTTTCTTCGAGTTCGACCTGTGGGAGCTGTGGGCGATCGCCCGCGAGACAGAGGACGGCCTTCAGGAGTGGCTCGACGGCCCCTGGGGCGAGTCAAGCACGCGACGCAAGTCGCTGCGGATGCACTTCGAGGAGATCCGCACGTCGCTCGAGGGGCGAGTACGCTCCCTCCGCCTAGGTTGTCGGTCATGAACGCGGCGGACGCGGCTGGATCTGCCAGCGGCGAAGGCGCTGTGCGATCTCGTGTGCGCGCGAGGTGCAGAGCTCTGAGAACCCTATTCAACACTCGATACGACAGGATCGTGACCGCCTCGGTGTCCGTCGGACGTGCGGCGTCCCCGCTCTTTGGCCACTCACCGCTCGTCGTACTCAGCGAAGTCCGAGATTCACGAGCCGGTAGCCCATGGCAAGCTCGGAAACCTCGAAGCGATGTGCCAGTAGACCGGGATCGTGTGTCTTCTCGAATGCGTCGACGACGAAGCGTCGCGGCATCAGCAGTTCGGCGGCGAAGTCGTTCGCGGCCCGCTCTGCCTGCCAGTCGTGTCCAAGGAGCTCCCCCTCTTCGACATCGATATGGAACCTGTCGTGGTGGTCGAGGAGGTGGTGACCGAGTTCGTGGGCGATCGTAAAGCGCCTTCGGTTCAGGTGGTGGTCGGCGTTGACGCCGATAACCGCGGTGTCCCCGTATTCGAAGACGAGTCCTGAGAGCTCTTGAGGAAAGGTGCGCTCAAGGACGAGGACGCCGCACAGTTTCGCCAGTCGCTCGACCGGCACGGGCGGGCGGGTGACATCGGCTTTCTCGATCAACTCCTCAGCTGCCTGCGCCGGGTGAGGAGCTTGGAGGTCCAACTGGGTGGCTGGCCATTGCGCCGCATCCGCTTCGTCGACGAGGCGCTCGAGCGTTTCACGTAGATCGGTGCTCGCCAGTCGCTCGGCGGTTGCCCGGAGAATCGCCCGAATCGGCTGGCGTTGGCGCTCAGGCGGCAGGAAGTAGCTCACATCCTCGTCGAGGGCGTCGGCTAGGTCGAGGAGATCATCGATGTCAGGCTTCCGCTTGCCGCTCTCCCAGTAGCTGACAGCGGTTTGCGTGCGGCCCAAGCGGACGGCGAGTTCCCGCTGGCTCCAGCCGCGTTGTTCGCGTGCGGCGCGGACCTGGCGCGCCACCCATGCGCCCGTGGCGCTCATCCGGAGTCCGCCAGCATCAACAGATGGTATGCTCCATACCGAAAGAGACTAGAGGGTCAGGTCCAGCCATCACGATACGGGACCGCCCGGCCGAAAGATGGAGGAAGAGGTATGTCGCAGAAGCACGAAGAGCAGGAGCTTACGGCGCATGGCGATGACGGGCACGGCTCGGTGACCGTTCAGGTCAATAACCATCCCGTCGTTCTCGATAAGCATCGCGTCACCGGGCTCGAGGTGAAGGAAGCCGCGATCGCGCAGCAGGTCCAGATCGAGCTCGACTTCATCCTGACGCTGGAGGCCCGCGGCGGCCAGCCCGCGCGTGCTGTCGATGATGACGAGGTGATCACCGTGACCAAGCATTCGGTATTCCTCGCGAACGACGGCGACGACGATTCGTAGATGAAGCCGGACGTTGAGGAGGCGATCAAGGGGCTCGAGGCCTCCGGCATCAGCACCGGCGTACGCGCCGAAGCCGACTCCGACGGCGGAGCCTACGTCATCGTCGACGGCGTTGCTATCGGATCCTCGTTCGAGCCGGACGCGCCCTGGATTGGCTTCCACATCGTCTGGAGCTATCCGGATGCCGACGTCTATCCGCACTTCATGGATGCCAACGTGCGCTACGTCGGCTCTGGGCCAGCGCCAAACCAGCACGCCGAGGGCAATCTGCCCACGTCGCTGAGCCGGGGCGCAACCATGGGTGGCTATGACTTGCCCGCGATTCAGATCTCCCGGCGCTCGAACAGGCGGTCTGCCGGAACGGATTCCGCGTTGCAGAAACTGCTCAGGATCGTCGAATTCCTCCGGACCCGTTGATGGACGCCTGGACGCTTACAATCGGACAGCCGCTCTACGAGCGGCTATGGGCCCACCTCTTCCCAGGTGACGACGACGAGCACGGCGGCGTCATCGCTGCCGGCATCGCCACAACGCCGCGCGGAACGCGACTACTCGCGCGCGAGCTCTTCCTCGCTGAAGACGGTGTTGACTTGGTCCCTGGGGTTCGCGGGTATCGAAGGCTCACTCCCGAATTCGGGCGCGACCGGATCCGCCACTGCCGCGACCAGAAGCTCATCTACCTCGCAATCCACAATCACCGCGGCTCCGACTCGGTCGAATTCAGCGAGCCTGACGACTGCTCGCACGAGCGCGGCTATCCGGCGCTCCTTGACATCTCCGGGCAGCCTGTGGGCGCGCTGGTTCTGGCGCGCAACGCCGTCGCAGGCGACATCTGGACGCGCGACCGTCGGCGGAGGCCGATCGCCGAAACGATCGTTGTCGGGCGCAACATTCGCCGTCTCTACCCGGCCGCACCGCCGCGGCCGCCGAAGGCCGAGCCGACCTACGATCGCCAAGTGCGCTGGTTCGGTGAGCGGGGACAGGCGCTCCTAGGCCGCATGAAGGTCGTCGTCGTCGGCGCAGGAGGTGTGGGACTGCCGCTCGTCACGATGCTGGCGCGACTCGGCGTCGGTGAGCTGGTCGTGATCGATCCGGATCGCCTCGCCCCCACGAACCTTCCGCGCATGCCCGAGGCGCGCAGAATCGACGCGTTGATGCCGCTTCGCGCGCTCCCGGGCGGCGGGTGGATCGCTGACCGCCTCTCGACGCGGAAGGTGCGTCTCGCCCGACGAGCTGCGCGGCGCGCAAACCCCTCCATCCGCTTTAGAGGCATGGCGGTAAACGTGGTCGAGCCTGAAGCGGCGAGCGAGCTCATCGACGCCGACTACATCTTTCTCGCGGCCGATGGTCACCTCGCCCGCATGCTTGTCAATGCGGTGGCACACCAGTTCCTAATCCCCGCGGTTCAGCTCGGCACGCGCATCGACATCGACGGGACGACCGGCCTGGTCGGGGACATCCGGACAAACGTGCGCCCCATCCTTCCCGGCAGCGGATGCCTGCGCTGCAACAGCCTCATCTCCGGATCCCGGCTACAGCAGGATTCGCTTGGCGAGCGCGAGCGCGAGCGCAATCGCTACGTCGAGGAAGTCCCCGCGCCGAGCGTCATCGGCTTCAACACCTGGGCCGCCTCGCAGGCCGTCACCAACTTCATGCTCATGCTCGGCGAACTGATGGAATCCTCGGCACCGATCGCCTACGTCCGCGCCCGCCCACGCCTAGGCATCGTCGAACCGGTCAAGCCCATCGCCAGCAAGCCGGACTGTCGCGACTGTGGAACGATCGAGAAGAGCCGCCGTGCACGGGGAGACGGTGCCGAGTTGCCCTTGCCTGAGCGGCATAGGTAATCGCCGCGCCAGCCGGACCGAGACAATCCAGCGATGGCTCTTTCACCCCAGATCGCTGAGCTCGACAGTTGCCTGTTCTGTGGCCAGCCGTTCGGTGCAGATAACCGCACGCTCGAGGACGTGTTCCCGAAGTGGCTCCAGGCCGAGCACGGGCTCGTGAACGAGAAACTCGTCCTGCTGAACGGGACCTCTGTCACGTACGGCCGCCTCCGCGTCCCGGCCTGCGAGGAGTGCAACAACGTCCACGCAAGCCAACTCGAAAAGCGCATCCGCGAGGACCGCGCCTCAGAGCAGGACATGTACGTGTGGCTGCTCAAGCTACAGCTTGGGACAATGCACTGGGAGACGTCCAAGCCGCTCGCCCAGGACAGCCGATTGAAGGATTCGCGCGCGCCGATTCTGCCCAGCGACGCATTCGACATTGAGTTCCTGCATGCCCTGTTCGACATTCTCAAGCGGCCAGACCCGCAGTTCGTGCCCGATCCACTCGGCAGCGTCTTCTCCATTGCGACGGAGCAGAGGGACTTCTACTACGCCGACAAGCTCTACCGCCACCCCCTCGCCCGGCCTGATGCCGACAACTACAGCGCCTCTTGCATCGTGATCAACGGTCGTTGCTGGGGATGTCCGGAGCGTCGTGGAACTTCGACGGCGATCTCCTGGGTTGACGGTCAGACGGTAACGGGCTCGGCGATCTCCTGGCG
>JBPCKH010000112.1:0-3116 GCA_051004475.1 Candidatus Limnocylindria bacterium
CGAGAGCTTGTCCGATGGCGTGCTCGAGGTGTTCGATCTTGAATGGCTTGAGGACCACCTTCACCGCGTTTGCCGCCAGCCAACCTTCCTGCTCGCGTACCCAGTTCGTCGCTGCGGTACAGACCACAACGGGGATGTCCTCGGTCTCTCGACTCATTCTGACCTTCTGGAGGAGAGCCCAGCCCTGCAGCTCGGTGGGACCGAGCATGATGTCGAGGACGATGAGATCCGGCTTGATCTCGGTGACCTTGGCAAGATCGTCCGGCGAGAAGCTCCACGCAGTCATCCGATGGCCCAGACCCTCGACGATGTCGCGGAACAGGTCGAGGATCTCTTCGGTGTCATTAACGACCAGGATGTGCCGACGCTTGAGGTCGGGAACCGCCATGAGTACGCCTCCGATGAATCACGATAGTAATCATGCATGGCCCGGGAGCACGTGCCCCAAGTATGCACCTGCAGGATGCTCCTCGCAGGAGCGGCGGGCTCACGGACTACGGCGATTTCGACACTACTCCATGCCGCAGGTGGGGCGGGGTAACGAGGCTCGGAGGCGTTATCGGACCAGGGGCACGCGTGGATCAGGCGCGAGATCGGCCCACGAGTCCATCACGGCAGCGAGATTCGGGTCGAACGAGGCGGCCATGGTGCGATGGGCGCCGGCGAGGGCGTTGAGGTAGTACGCGTCGTCGCCATGCGTCGCGACGAAGGGGTGGTAGCCATCGGTCACGAGCACGGTCTCGCCCTCGCGAACGGCCCACAGCAGGTCGCGCGAGCCATCGGCCCGATACAGGCGCTGGACGCCCCAGGCCTCCGGTCGCCGGAAGCGGTAGGAGTAAACCTCCTCAAGGATGGCCTCGCGCGGCAGGTCGTCGGTGTCGTGCTTGTGCGGCGGCCACGAGCTCCAGTTGCCCGAGGGCGTGTAGACCTCCACCACCTCGAGCCGATCGGCCGGAAAGTCGGGCGCAATGATGTGATTGATCTGGCGGGTCGCGTTGCCGGCACCGCGGACCTCAGTGCGAATGTCTTCGGGACCGATGCGGACGGGCGCGTCCGCCGTGGCTCGACCTGATGCCGGGGCATTCGTAACGGCAACCGTTACGAATTGATCCAAGGGTGTGACCGTTGCAACGACGCCCGGCGGCAGATAGACCGCCGACGGCAGCCCCTGCCACACCGATACGCGCCCCGGCAGCTCCAGCTCCCCCACCCGCGCTCCCCCACCGGCCAGGATGACGACCGCGGTCTCCACGCCCGGGCCACCGACCTCCATTGGCGCAGAAACATCGTGGACGGCGAACGACAGGTACGACCAGCCGGCGCGCTCGGGGGTCACCGGTTCGCCGGGCGGCAGCCGAAGATCCGAACGGCTCACGCCAGGAGCGCCTCGCCGACGAGGTGCAGGAGCTCGTGATACGAGCCGATGAAGGCGCGCAGGGTCTTGGCCGTCGGTCCCCACGCGTCGAACTCATCCACAGACAGGCCGTGCGGCTCGTACGCACGCACGAAGTCGGGCAGCGCGCGAAGCTCGGCGAGGTGCGCCTCGTCCACCGGATCCGAAATTCGAGAGCGGACCTCGACGGACGAAGCATTGAAGCGCTTCTGCCAGGCGGACGGCATGGTAAGGACGACGTCGCCGCCGATGAGCTCCGACCAGTGCAGGTGATGGCGAATGGCGGCACCGAGCAGACGGGCGCGCAGGCCACGGGAAGGCCACTCGGCGTACGCACGCTTGAAGACCGCGACACCCGCCCACGGCAGCGCGGAGGGATGGACGGAGAGCCCGTCGCGCTCGACGACCTCGCGCAGCCAATCCTCCAGGCGGCCCATCATGATCGTGATGACCGGGCCCATCTGCTCCGTCGGCAGGCCCTCGGCGTCGCGCCGGGAGAGGCCGCGCTCGACCGCCTCGGCGGCCGCCAGCGCCTGGGCCACCGAGAAAGACACGGTGGCGTTGACGCTGATGCCGCGGTAGGTCGCCTCCTCCATGGCCGCGACGCCGGCGGCCGTTGTCGGGAACTTGACGATGATGTTCGGCGCCAGGCCGTCGAAGCCGAAGGCCTGGGTGACCATGGACGGCGCATCGCGGAAAAGGGTCGGATCGGTCTGAACCGATAGGCGGCCGGCACGTCCACCAGAGGCGGTGAAGGCCGGCATCAGGAGCGGCGCGGCGCGCACGCTCATCTCGGCCACGATTCCCCACGCCAGCTCGCGCTCGGACCAGCTGGATTCTGCAAGCGCGAGCTCTCGGACACGACCCGCCCAGCGCGACGGATCCTTGTGCCAGTTGTCGACCACGATCGTGGGATTGGCGGTCGCGCCGACGGCGCCGAAGGCGAGGGCGTACTCAAGCTCGTCGATGGCGCAGCTGTCGTTCCAGACGTCGGTCGGCGTCTGGGACACGGTGCGGGCGAGGGGGCTGGCGGTCAGTGTCTTCATCGGTCCATCAAGGGTTGACATCCGCTTGATACAGGGTGCTAGAGTGCCGCGATGTAATCGTTTGCATGGTAGCGGATGGGGCAAGTGGGCACAGCCGAGCAGCGGCTCACCGGAGCGCAGATCATCGCCGAATACCTGGTGCGAGCCGGGGTCACGCACGCCGCCGGCATCCCCGGACACGGCGTCTGGACGCTGACCGACGCGCTCCTCGATCGGCCCGAGATCCGCACCGTGCAGGTCATGCACGAGCAGTCCGCCGTGCACCTGGCCGACGGCTTCTACCGAGCCTCCGGCAAGCCGATGCTGGCCTTCACCTCGATCGGTCCCGGGGCGACGAACACGGTGATCGGAATGGCGACGGCGTATGTCGACTCGACGGCGGTTGCCCTCTTCACCGGCTCGACGCACACCTACATGCGCGGCCACGGCGTCCTCCAGGAGCTGGAGCGGCGCCACCACGCGGACAATCCGCGCATCTTCGAGCCGATCGTCAAGGAGTGGTGGCAGCCGTCACGCGTCGAGGATCTGCCATTCATGCTGCATCGAGCATGGAATCCCATGACCACCGGGCGGCCCGGACCGATCCTGATGGACGTGCGGATGGATGTGCAGGCCGCGGCAGTCGACGTTCGCATGCCGGAGCCCGATACGCGCGAAGCGCGCGGACGGCCGCGCCC
>JBPCKH010000113.1:0-4266 GCA_051004475.1 Candidatus Limnocylindria bacterium
CGGCGGGGAGCGCCGCGACAAGATTGACAGCCACAAGACGTCCGACACCTGCGCGCCTCAAGCTGCGGCGCTCGAGGACGGCGATGAGGACGGCGTCGGCGCTGGCCGTGAGCACGAATGAACCCAGGCCGAGTGCCACGGCCACGGCGCCGATGAGGACCGCGTTCCAGGGCCAGGCACCCGAGGTCACGAATCGGGCGCCGAGAAACGTGAGCTCGGCCACGGACGGCGGCCGGACCACCGCCACAATGAACGGAATCCAACCGACGCTGGCAATCCAGGCCAGGGCACCGGGCAGCCAGAGCTCCGGCCGTTCCGAAACGAGGCGCATCGCCGGCAGTGCGGCATCACGCCATCGACGCACTGTGCAGCCCTCTACTCGGACCCGTCGAGGCCGAGGGCACGATACGTGACTGCGATCCCCGCAAGATGATGCCCGAGGTCCATGGCGCGATCGATCTCGTCGGAGGTGAGCCACTCGGCGACCTCGGCATCCCCGTCGAGCGCATCGCGGAATGTCGCCTCAGCGCTCCATACCCGCTTCGCCGCACCTTGCACCAGGCGGTAAGCCTCCTGGCGATCTGCGCCCTTCGCGATCATGGCCAGCAGCAGCGCCTCCGAATAGACCATCCCGCCGAGCTGCTCGAGATTGGCGCGCATCCGATCGGCGTCGACCTCCAACCCGTCCAGGATGTCACCCAGCGTCCGCGTCGCGTAGGCTGCCACGCCCAGCGCGCGCTCGAAGACGAACCGTTCCGCAGAGCTATGACTGATGTCACGCTCGTGCCAGAGCGCCATATTCTCGAGGCCGATGAGCGCATCTCCGCGCAACAGCCGCGCCATCCCGGTCACCCGCTCGGCCAGGATCGGGTTGCGCTTGTGGGGCATCGCGCTGGATCCCTGCTGGCCGGACCCGAATGGCTCGAAGGCCTCGCCGACCTCGGTGCGTTGAAGGTGACGAATCTCCGTGGCAATCCGCTCAAGCGTGCCTCCAAGGATTGCGAGCGTGGTGAGCAGCTCCGCATGCCGGTCGCGGCTCACGACCTGCGTCGGCGCCGGGTCTGGCTCCAGGCCAAGGTTGTCGAGGACATGCGCTTCGACCGCACCGCTGACGTTGGCGTGCGTGCCCACCGCGCCGGAGATGGAGCCGACTGAGATGCCCTCACGTGCCCGCGTCAGCCGATCCGCGTCGCGCTGGAGCTCGGCGTACCAGCCGGCGACCTTGAAGCCGAAGGTGATCGGTTCCGCGTGGATCCCGTGGCTGCGCCCGACCATCGGCGTGTCGCGATACTGGAGTGCCAGCCGGTGCACCACCTCGATCAGTCTGGTGAGCTCTCCCTTCGCCACGCCCGTCGCGTCCCGCAGGATCGACGCGGTTGCCGTATCCAGCACGTCGGAGCTGGTCAGGCCGTAGTGCAGCCAGCGGCCCTCGGGTCCCAGCCGCTCGGTGACCGAGCGCAGGAAGGCGATGACGTCGTGCTGCGACTCCTGCTCGATCTCGCGTGTCCGTTGTACGTCGATCTCGCCGGCTGCGCTGCGAATCCGTGTCCAATCGGCGTCCGGCACGACGCCCGCATCGCGCAGCGCGTCCACAGCGAGCAGCTCGATCCGCAGCCACAGGTCGAGCTTGTGCTGCTCCCCGAACAGCTCGCGCAGCTCCGGCAGCGCATACCGATCAATCACGGTGTGAGGATACCGGCCCTACTCCTTCAACGCCGCCAGCCGGGCCGATTGCCGTCGAGCAGGCGTATCGGCCAATGATTGTCCGAATTCCCACGGGGCGGGAACGCTGGACAGGCTGGAGCAATGCTGAGTGGTTAATGCTCCCGTGGGGGGCAAGATCGGTCATTGATTGGCCGATACGCCCGTGGAGTGGGAACCTTCGCGTGGAGACTACCTTCGAGGATCGATGCGCAGCTCGGCCTTCGCAGCCTGATCTGTCCGGAAGGCGGTGACGCGATCCGCGAGCTCCGCATCCGAGAGGGCGACGATGCGCGCGGCGAGATGGGCCGCATTCTTCGCCCCAGCGCTCCCGATCGCCACCGTTGCCACCGGCACGCCGGGCGGCATCTGGACGACCGCGTAGAGCGCATCGGCTCCGCCCAGCGAGCCGCCGTCGAGCGGAATCCCGATCACCGGCTTGCGCGTGAGCGACGCGAGCACGCCGGGCAGGTGAGCGGCCAATCCGGCTGCACCGATGAACAGCTGCACCCCGGCCTCCTCGGCCGCGGTGACGTAGGCATGCAGCGCATCGGCCTGGCGGTGGGCGCTGATGACCGATGCCTCCCACGTGATCTCGTACGCGTCGAGCACGTCGAAGCAGCCCTTCAGGGTCGGCAGGTCGGATCGGGAGCCACAGATGATGGCGACGGTGGGCATCGGTTCAAGAATAGCCATAGTCGTTGACGCGAGGTTGAGGTTGCTGGCCCATGATGTGCAGCACCCACCCCACACCAATCAGCTGGAGATCGAACCGCCGATGCTTCGCTCCCCCGTGACCGCAGCCTTGTCTCTGATTCTTGCCGCTTCCGCGCTGATGCTGGCAAGCCCGACGCAGGCGAAGGGCCCGCCCGATTCCGTTCGCTTCGCGACCTTCAACGCCTCGCTCAACCGCTTTAACGCCGGAGACCTGCGTGCGGACCTCTCAACGACCGAGAACGCGCAGGCCAGGGCCGTGGCCGAGATCATCCAGCGCAACGCGCCGGACGTTCTGCTCATCAACGAGTTCGACTACGACCCCGAGGCGCTCGACCTCTTCCGCGAGAACTATCTCGAGGTTTCGCAGAGCGGCGCCGACGCGATCGACTACGAATTCGCATTCATCGCGCCATCCAACACAGGTATCGCATCCGGGTTCGACCTCAACAACAACGGCAGCGTTGGCGGACCTGACGACGCGTTTGGCTTCGGTTTCTTCCCCGGCCAGTTCGGCATGGCCGTCCTCAGCCGATACCCCATCGACGAGGGCGCCGTCCGAACATTCCAGGAATTCCTGTGGGCCGATATGCCCGGTGCCCTCCTGCCCGTCGATCCGGCCACCGGCGACCCCTGGTTCACCGAGGAGGAGCTCGAGGTCGTCCGCCTCAGCTCGAAGAGCCACTGGGATGTCCCGATCGACATCGGCGGATCCACGGTTCACTTTCTCGTGAGCCATCCGACGCCGCCGGTCTTCGACGGTCCCGAGGATCGCAACGGCCGGCGGAATTTCGACGAGATCCGATTCTGGGCCGATTACGTGACGCCCGGCGCCGGCGGCTATATCCATGACGACGCGGGGGCGATCGGCGGCCTGCGACCGGGTTCGAAGTTCGTCATCGCCGGGGACCAGAACTCCGATCCGCTCGATGGCGACAGCATCCCCGGCTCCATCCAGCAGCTCCTCGACAACCGGCGAATCAACACAACCGTCACGCCCTCTAGCGAGGGCGGGGTCGAGGCTGCCGAGCTCCAGGCGGGCGCGAACCTGGATCACGCCAGCGACCCGGCCTTCGACACCGCCGACTTCAACGACGCTGCACCCGGCAATCTCCGCGCGGACTATGTCCTGCCCAGCCGCAATCTGCGCATCACGGATGCCGGTGTCTTCTGGCCCGTACAGGATGATCCGCTGTTCCGGCTGACCGGGTCCGTCCCGTTCGTGCCGAGCAGCGACCACCGCCTGGTATGGATCGACGTGATGGTCCCCGGAAGCGTACACGGCCTCTGATGGCGAGGAGCGACTGCGCCATCTACCCGCCCTGTGGGTGGGATTCGCGCTCACCACGCTCGTCCGCGCCAATCGACCCACTCAGCGGGTAATACACCCCGCTCTGGCCGGGTCGCCACCATCGAGCGGGGGAATACCCAGTCTGCGGGTGGATGGCGGAGTCGTCAGGACGCCGGCAGGACCTCGCGCGCGGCGATATCGGCCCGGTAGCGGCCACCGTCGAGGGCGACCGAGTCCACGCCACGGTACGCCGCGGCCCGGGCGGTCTCGATCGACGCCCCGCGGCCGACCATGGTCAGCACGCGGCCGCCGCTGGTCTCGTAGTGACCGTCGCGCGTTCGGATGGTGCCTCCGTGGAAACAGAGGAGGTCGCCATCATCGACCGGAGAGGAAGGGTCGGCACCCTCGACCAGGCGCCCGATCTGCGGGGCGTCCGGATAGCCTTCAGAGGCGACGACCACCCCGACCGCTGCGCCGCCGCGCGGGCCAACCGAGCTCTCCATGAGCCCGCGGTCGGCGATCGCGCAGCCGAGAAGTGCGCTCGCCAGGTCGCCGTCCAG
>JBPCKH010000114.1:0-2634 GCA_051004475.1 Candidatus Limnocylindria bacterium
AGCGTTGCGCTGCTCGCGCGCCTGCTCGGCAAGACGCCGGTGGTCGCGGCGGACACTCCTGGCTTCATCGTTAACCGCGTGTAGCGCGCGTACTACCTCGAGGCATATCGGATCCTGGAGGGTGGACTTGCCGGCGTGGCTGCCGTCGATGACGCGATGCGCGGAATCGGTTTCCGGCTCGGTCCATTCGAGCTTGCTGATGTGGTCGGCACCGACGTGAATCTCGCGGCCGGAGTCGCCATCTTTGACGGGTTCTTCGGCGAACCGCGCCTTCGCCCGGCACAGGTCCAGCGCCGAATGGTCGACGCCGGCCGTCTCGGGCGCAAGTGCGGTGCCGGCTACTACGACTACGAAGCGGACGGGACTCGGGGCTCGCCGTGGCCGGCTGTCATTCCTCGCCCCAGGGGAGCCGCCGCCCTGCCTCATATTGACGCCGCTCAGATCGAGGCCCGCATCCTGGCGGCCATCGTCAATGAGTCGGCCGCAGCCCTCGCCGATGGCGTGGCCTCGCCGGAGGCAATCGACACGGCCATGCGTCTCGCCACCAACTGGCCGGACGGACCACTTTCCTGGGGGGAGCGCATCGGACTGGCCTCCGTCGTCCACTCGCTCGATGCCCTGCACGCCTCGGTGCCGGATGGTCGCTATCGGGTCGCTCCGTTGCTTCGCCACGTGGCCGGCGCCACCGGCACCGGCTCCTTCTTCTCGCGGCCGGGGTAGCGGGTGCCGCTCTCCGGTCGCTATCGGGCCGTCATCTTCGACATGGACGGCCTCCTGCTCGACACCGAGACGCTCTGGCATGAAGCCGAGGTCGAGCTGTTCGCGCGTCGCGGGGTCGAGTTCACTCGTCAGGATCAGATGGCGGTGATCGGGACGAGCTTCGAGATCACGGCCCGTTACTTCGCGAAGCGACTGGGCCAGGCGCCCGAGCAGGGCACCGCTCTCGCCGCGGAGATGGTGGGATTGATGCATGAACGTGTGAAGCGGGCGGTGCACGCCCGCCCCGGAGCGATCGAGCTCATGCATCGGCTTCGCGAGCTGGACGAGGTGCGGATCGGGCTGGCCTCGAATTCGCCGCGATTCCTCGTCGACGATGCCCTGGCCACGGCCGGATTTATCGACGCGTTTGACGCGATCGTCACCTCCGATGACGTCGACAATCCGAAGCCGGCGCCCGATATCTATCTGTTGGTCTGCGACCGGCTCGGCGTACCGGTGTCGGAGGCCCTGGCACTCGAGGATTCTTTCTCCGGCGTCGCGGCCGCCAAGGCGGCGGGCTTGACCTGCATCGGCGTCCCTCTGTTCGCCGAGACCGATGTCGCCGCGGCCGACCGCGTCATCAGCTCACTTGAGGAGCTGCTCGAGGCTTGACCGGCGTATTCTTCTTCACATGTGCCGAAGCATCAAGACTCTGCGAACCGGCTCCGTGCCGGCCACTGATGATGAGATCAGCGCCGCCGCGCTCCAGTACGTGCGAAAGGTGAGCGGCTATCGCAAGCCGTCATCCGCTAACGTCGTTGCGTTCGACGATGCCGTTGCGGCAGTTGCGGCTGCTTCGAAGCAGCTGCTCGACGCGGTCGCGGCCACGCATCCGCGGGCCCGCCGTTCTGGGTGAGAGCTGACGTGGGTCACCGCGCGCCCGGTTCTTCAGGTCCTCGCAAGTCCCCTTCGGCGCGGCGATTTGCGCCGTTTGCGCCGGGGCGCAAATATCTACGACCTTGGCGCCTGATTCCGACCTGTTCTTACGCCTGGGGCGCAAACCGCGGTCCTGATTGCGGGAGATCCGACCTGATTCGGTCTCATCCTCGTCGTTACTTGCGCTGTGGCGCAAACGATGGGGCGTTCGAGGCTGCACGTGGCAGCCGGTACCATCGGGTTCTCAAAGGAGTGCTGAGGTGCGTTCATGGCGTTCGACCTGTCCGGTACGGTCGAAGTGGCGCGATGGTGGTGGACATTCATCGTGCGGGGGATCCTGGCGATCGCGTTCGGAATCCTCGCTTTCTTCGCGCCGCCGCTCGGCATCGCCGTGCTCGTGGGCCTCTTCGGCGCCTGGGTATTGATCGATGGGGCGGCGAGCATTCTTGCCGGCATCCGAACGCGGGGCAGCGACCGGACCTGGTGGCTCGAGATCCTGGAGGGCATCGCGGGTATCGCGGCTGGTCTCCTCGCTCTGATCTTTCCGTTGTTCGCAGCCGAGGTCCTCGTTCTCATCATCGCTGCCTGGGCTGTCGTCACCGGCGTCTTCGAGATCGTGGCCGCCATCCGTTTGCGCGAGCAGATCCGGGGTGAGGTGTGGCTTGGCCTGGCGGGCGTCGTGTCGATCCTGTTCGGGATCGTCCTCGTCCTGTTTCCGGCTGCGGGAGCGCTCAGCCTGGTGTGGCTGATCGGTGGATCGGCGATCGCGTTCGGCGGGTTCCTGATGGTCCTCGGCTGGCGGCTGCGAGGCATCCACGCCCTGGTGATTCGTGGCGCGGCCCACGAGCACCGGCGCTAACAGAAGGCGGTCAGCGCAACGCCGTCGGTCATGTGTCCTTCGCGCGCAGGCGCATCGCCAGGAGCGTCAATGTCACCGTCCCGACCATCAGCAGCACGGCCATGGCGATCAGCGCAGGCAACCGCTGGGCGAATCGGAGC
>JBPCKH010000115.1:0-6023 GCA_051004475.1 Candidatus Limnocylindria bacterium
ATCCACGTGCTGATGAACAACTGCTACGCGAACTACGGGACAACGAACGCCCGCGAGATCGCCGATCTGCTCGCATCCGAGGTTCCGCGCCTCGACGGCTGAGCCGCTACCCTGATTCGGTGGCGAAGCTGCGCGGGCCAATGGGAACGCTCCTGGCGCTGGTGCTTGGTGCCTGCACCTTTCCGCAGCTCGCGAGCCCGACGCCATCACCATCAGCGCCAAGCAGCCCGACGCCGACGGCAAGCCCATCCGCGACGCAGGAACCGACGCCATCGCCGACGCCGGAGCCCACCCCCGCCGCAGCGATTCCGGACTTCGCGGCCGGCGAGATCGTCACCGCCGCCATCGATGGGTTACGGGTTCGCAGCCTGCCGGGCGTCGAGCGTCCGATCGTGACCGGCCTCCTGCCCCTGGCATTCGAGCTGCGCGTGGTAATGGGCCCGATTCGGGTCGACGAACTTGGCTGGTACCTCGTCGCTGATGCCGACGAACGCGAGCCGAACTTCGACGAAGGCTGGGCGGCTGCCGGCACCAATTCGGATCCACTGCTGACCTCATCGGGCCGCGTCACCGAGCGTTCGCCGTACGTCGCCTCGATGGATCAGACCGGTGATGCCGAACAGGGACCGATCGAGATCGGTAATGACGAGCATGCGATCCGCTGGATTGCAGTCGATCCGGAGCGCACCCGCTGCTCGTTCGCCGTCTCGTTCACTCCGGCAGGAGGGGGAGAACCGATTCCGGCCATTCGTGCCACGATCGGGACGGGCGTTGACCGCGGAACCTTGCAGCCCCAGTCGTTTGCGGCGCTCAACCTCAGTGGACCCGTCTTCGCCAACGTGACCTCGGACTGTGCCTGGGCCCTCGTGATCGTCCGTCTTCCACCCGAGCCATCGCCGTCACCATCGCCGACGACATCACCGGCGCCCTGATGGTTCGAGACGCTGTGCGCTACCGAGCTGCTCCTGCCAGCGACTCGGTCAGTGCCTCGTTCTCGGAGTCGTAGAGGATGCAGATGAAGGAACGATCGCCTGAGCCCCAGGACTCTTCTGATGGGCTTATCATCGAACCCTCGATGCGGGACTCCTCCCAGGCCAGGCCCACGTAGGGCTCGAACTCCGGCTCGCAGACCTCGAAGAAGATCGCCTCGAACGCCGACCCGGTCGGGAAGCTGCCGTCACCGTCGTACGTCGTCGTCGCGAAGACCTCGTACGCGTGAGACTCGGTGCACGGGACCCCGTCCACATCGCTGATCTCGTCCTCTTCGCCTCCGTTGAAGCAGTCGCCCTCGCGCAGCGCGTCGACCGACACGGTGCCGGCGGACGTCAGCGACCCATCGTCACCGCGTCGGCCGTTCGCGAAATAGCCGACGGCAAGAACCACGACGAGCGCCGGAATCCACCAGAACCGGAGCAACCCGCGCCAGGCGGGCCGTTGATCGCGTGACGACTGGCCTCCCTGCGCCGTCCACTCGGGCTGGTCCGCCTGTGTCAACGCTGCGCCACGAGCCAGGCCACAGCGCTGGCAGCTAGCGTCGGCATCGTTGTTGTCGGCAAAGCATCGCTTGCAGACCCATCGCTCATTCACGGCTGGAACGTACCTGATCCGCCTGCCGCTCCACCCAGTACCTTCGAACAAAGTCCTCCTGGGACGGGGTCTCGACGGCCGTCGGGTGGCGGACCGCCCTGACGCGTGAAATCGCGGCGTCGTCGTGCCATCCGGCACAGATGAGCGCGCAGGCCGCCACGGTACCGGTTCGCCCGACCCCACCCATGCAGGCAACGGCAACGTCCGCAACCGCACGTGCTTCCGTCAGCGCCACCTGGATGGCGTCCATCGCAGCAATGCTGTCGGGCGGCGAGCCATCGGGTATCGGATGTCGGTGGATCTCGACGCCGAACCGGGCCGCCCGCTGGACGATCGTGACATCGCTCCAGCGGGCCAGCTCATCGTCGTCGACAAGAAGCAGCAGCCGACTGATGCCCGCCTGCCGCAGTGCGTCTAGATCGGTGGCCAGATCATTTCGATAAACGCGTCCCGGATAACGCAGCGATCGACCCTGCTTGCCCGGCAGGACCGTCATGCCGATGCGCCCTGGACGTCCATCCTCGAAGTCCGTGGCCGGCAGCCAATCGATCACGGGTGACGGATCATACCCGGTGGCCGGCACCTCAGTTGAGCTGGCCGTTGCCATGCGAACAGAAGTGTCCATTCGGGTCGAGCGGCTGACCGCAGAACGGGCAGGCCGGCCGGCCGGACGCGATGAGAGCCTCGGCTCGGCGTACGAACCCGCGGGCCATCGGTGCATCGATCCGGACCCGCAGCAGGTCAGGACCGTCCTCGGCATCATCCGGCAGCTCAACGTACTCGCCGTCGTCGGTCGGAGTCTGAGCCTCAATGACCACGGCATCGGTCCCGGCGTCCCACGCCAGCGCCATGGCCCCGACCCGGAAGAGCTCCACCACCGGCTCCTCGAGCGGGAGCTCATCAGGCGGCGTGTGCGTCGATTGCGCATCGACGGCGTCGAGTAGATCCTCGAGGCGCTGGGCGAGCGCTGCCACCTGGACCTTCTCGAGGCTCACACTGACCAACGCGCCGCCCTTGCGCGCCTGGAGGAAGAAGGACCGATCGCCCGGGGCGCCGACCGTTCCGGCGAGAAATCGGTCGGGAGCGTCGAAAACGAAGAGTCGTCGTGTCATACGTCCAATCCTAGCGTCCGCCGACCCGGTACAGTGCTGGCACAGATGAGCACCACGGCCGGCCCGAAAGCGATCTGACCGATGCGAGAGCGTCTTCGCCCCCTCCGCCGGCGGTCAATGGCGCGCGCGCCCGATGACACCGATGCATTCTCACTCTCGCCGCGGGCCAGGCGTATCGGTGGCTGGATCGCGGCCGTGGTCCTGATCATCGGGATCGCGATAGTCGTTCGCGTGCTCGGTGGCAACGGCGATGGGACGGGCGTGGTTCCATCACCGTCCTCCTCGAGCGAGCCCACAGCGACGGCCATCACGTTCGGGACAGCACTCGACACCGAAACCGGCGAGGTCGCCGCGGAGGCGCGTACCGACCGCTTCGCGGACGGCGACACCTTCGTCTACTCCGTGCCGCCCACAGGGGCGGTGCCGTCCGCCGTCTACGTCGAAGTTCGAACGGCAGGCGACGAGGCCGCGGAAACCATCCAGGCGCCGGTCGACGCGCAACAGGTTGTCAATCCAGAGGTCATCGCCTTCAGCGTGCCGGTTGCCGACCTGCTCGCGGTCTTCGGTCCGGGTGACTACCTGATGCTGATCTATGACGATCCGGCCGCTGAGCCGATCGCGGAGGGCAGCTTCGAGCTCGTCGGAGCAACGGTCAGTCCGGCAACGAGCCCATGAGAAGAGAAGGGGAAGGGATCGAAACGGGAAAGGGATCGGAGATGTGCCCCATCTCCGATCCCAACTGGCAAGCCGGCGTGCCCTCCGACTCGTCTTTGCGCAGAGTACGGTCCCACGACCACACCTGTCAACACTTAATTGACCGCAAGCGCCTCACTGGATAGCTCATATGCTCCGCGGTGATCACCGGCGCCCGCGCGCAAATCTGCCCACTCACGAAGGACCTCCCGAAGCCTGGTCGGGACGCGGCTCGAACGCGCCAGTGCAGCCGCCTCGCCGAATCTCCGTTCCGCCTCCGCCACCTGGCCATCGACGCGCAGGGCGCGCGCCTCGGTCACCATGGCCGCCAGACTGGCCAACTCGTTACCGCTTCGTTCAGCATACGCGCGCGCGTTCGCCGCAAGACGCAACGCGCCCACCGTGTCTCCGGCCGCCAGGGCGACCTGCGCCTCCGTATCGGTCACCGCGGCCAACCAGCGCTCGTCACCCGTGGTCTCGATCTGGGCCCGTGCATCGCTCGCAAGCTCGCGAGCACGATCGATCTGGCCAGTAGCAAGGTAGGCGAGGGCGAGGTCGTTCTCGATGCGGGCCGATTCGAAGATTGCTCCTGCGGCGCGGTAGAGCGCCATCCCCTGCGTTCCCGAGCGGATTGCGGCCTCGAAATCGCCGACCTCCCGATATCCGATCGCAAGGTTGAACAGGAATGCGGCGCGACGCCGATCATCGAGGTCCGCGGCCAGGCCGCGCGCCTCTTCGAGGTACGAGAGCGCGCGGGCCGCCTGCCCGGCGCGGGACTCGACCGCGGCGAGCGATGTGAGCAGCCGCATCTCGAAGTCGGGCTCGACATGCAGGCCTCCGCGAACCTGTTCGAGCAATGCAGTCAGCAGACTGCGCGCGTCGGGCTCATTGTCCGACTGGTACAGGCCGTAGGCGAGCCAATAGCGCGCCATTGCCGCATCGGCGTCTCGGGATGCCAGCCCGTAGATGCGAGCGGCTTCAGAGGCGGCGGCGATTGCTTCCTTGCCCCGGTCCAGCCGCGCGAGGGCCTCCGCGAGGCCCCGAAGGAGGTCGGCCCGCGCGGCTTCATCGATGAGAACCTCAAGAAGGGCCTCGTATCCGTCGGCGGCCGATTGCCACTCCCCTGCCGCGAGCTTCATGTCGACTTCGAGCCGCGTCCACGCCGGATGGGCCTCATCAATGAAGTGACTGGCTGGCAGATTGAGGCGCCCGGAAATGTGATTGAGCGCCACCATCGACGGGCGTGCGATGCCTGTCTCGAGCGCACTTACGTAGGCCTTGGTGTAGCGCTCCCCGGCGAGCTGCTGCTGGGTGAGCCCGGCACGATGACGAGCCTCGCGAATCCGAGCTCCGATGCGATGCGCCAGCTCACGGTCGGTATCGGTTGCGCGGGAGTCCGTTCTGATCCGTGGCATGACCACAGTGTACACGGTTTGGCAAGCCTCACTTGACCGGATAATAGCCCGATCGTACTGCGATGTCGTACAACCGTGGGACCCTCGGGTCATTGCCTGATGAATCGATCGCCGCGACGGTTCCTGTGCGCGACGCCCCCATGGAAGGGACGTGCGCCATCACTAGGAGAGATCGTGCGAACCAAGCGAATCATGCGCTCCCTGGCAGTCGCCGGCACAGCTGCGACGCTGAGCATCCTCAGCCTCGTCTCGACCGTCATGGCCGTTACTGGCGGCGGCGACTTCCCCCGCTGAAGAAACGCTGCACTGGCGTGTCCGCCGGACGCGCCCCGCGACCGAACCCCTAGTGCCCGTGCTGGTAGTAGGGGTTTTCGCCTGCCCCGTGATCGGTGACATCCACGATGGCGGTGACCGAGGGAACGGCGTTGCGGATGGCGGTCTCCACGCCCTGTCGAAGCGTGACGTCCACGGCCGAGCAGCCCTGGCAACCGCCACCGAAGCGCATGAAGGCGGTGCCGTCCTTCACGTCAACGAGGGTCACCTGGCCGCCGTGTGAGCCGACGCCGGGGTTGATCTGCCGATCGATCACCTCCTGCACCGCGCGTGCGATCGGGTCCTGCCATCCCTCGTTCGGGTTCTCGATGCGCAGGCCACCACCGGTGACTGCCGGGTCGAGCTCGATCGTGGCACCGGCCAAGTCGGTCGCGCTCACCGGATCGAGGACGATGGTCAGGCCGCCGGCCTCGACGGCCAGATCGCCTTCGGCAGCCTCGCGCGGATCCTCGAGGGCGATCTCATACCGGAATCGCGGCCCATCCTTGGCCAGCACGCGGACACGAAGGACGGCGTCGGGAAACTCGTTGAAGGTACGGACACCCTCGATCTTGGCGCGAGCGTCAGGGGTGATAGTCAGGAGCTGATCGATCATGGCTGAATGGTACCGCGCCTCGCGCAGCGCTGCCTGATCGGTCGAAGCCTGCCCAGGCGCTGGGCCTGAGGCGTCACCGCTCAGGGATCGCCCGCGCTGAATTCAACCGATATTTCCGTGCGTCGGCGGCCTCAGGGGCGCCCCGTGCACCCGTTGAGCGTGACAGCGTTCGATCTATCGGCCGAATCCGGCCCGAAGTTCACATTCAGCCCAACGGCGGCAGATCCTGAGCATCGGTCAGGACCGGCGCGAACGCATCGCCCCGTTCAGCCAAACGCGCGGTGGCGT
>JBPCKH010000116.1:0-5766 GCA_051004475.1 Candidatus Limnocylindria bacterium
GCTCGGACCGGACGGAACATCGATACCGCGCTTGCGCGCGGAGGCAAGCTCCTCTTCGCGTGTCATGCCCATCCCGACCCGCATTGGCGCGATGACGCGCAGTGTCGGGTCGAGGGCGGCAACCGCCACGTCGAAGCGGACCTGGTCGTTGCCCTTCCCGGTGCAACCGTGCGCAACCAGTCCCGCATCGGCTTCGTGTGCGGCCTCGACCAGTAGGCGGGCGATGAGCGGGCGGGCGAGCGCGGTCGCCAGTGGATACTGACCCTGGTAGAGCGATCCGGCCTGGAGGGCCGGCCAGATGTAGTCGGTCACGAACGCCGTGCGAGCATCGACGACGATGGCGCGACGCGCACCGCCGGCCAGGGCTCGCCGCTGGACCGCGGCCGCGTCAACTCCGCCACCGACGTCAACGGTGAGCGTGACCACCTCGTGGCCCTGTGTCTCCCGCAGCCACGGCACGGCGACCGAGGTGTCCAGCCCACCCGAATAGGCGAGGACGACCGTCTCGCTCACGCCACACCTCCCGCGCCGGTCGACGCTGCCGCCGCCGCGGTGGCGATGTATCTCTCGAGCCGCGCGCGGAAGCGGCGCATGGCGGAGGCATCGGTGCAGGCCACGAAGATCGTGTCATCGCCGGCGATCGTGCCGACCACGTCCTCCCAGCGCGACCGGTCGATCGCCGATGCGATCGTGTTGGCCCCACCGGGCGACGTGCGCAGGACGACCAGCGGCGCCGCCTCGTCGATGGTCAGTGGCAGGTCGGCGAGGAGGCGCCGCAATCGGCCCTCGGCCGCGCCGGCGTCATCGGTCATGTCGTCCGGGAGCAGGTACGTCAGCCGTCCACCGCGGAAGCCGCGAACCACGCCGAGGGCGGCCAGATCGCGGGAGATCGTCGCCTGCGTCACGTCGACGCCGACCAGCCGGAGGGCGGTCACCAGCTCCGCCTGGGTATGGACCCCACCCGCAGCGATCAGCCGCCGCACCCGGTCCCGTCTGTCGGTCGTTCCCATTCGTAGCTCCTTCACCGAGTCAGCCGAGCCTCGCCACGAGGTCGGTCACGGTCGTTCCTGTCTTCCGTCCGTCCAGGGCCGCGCGCACGGCGTCCGGATCCGTGCCATCCACGATGGCGACCGCACACCCTGCGCGTGCCGCGGTGATCGCCGCTCGCAGCTTTGGCCGCATGCCGCCCGACGCGGAGCCGTCAGCGAGCATCGCTTCAGCCTCCTCGATACCGAGCGTTGTCACCGTGGTGGCCTCGCGCAGCACGCCGGGTACTTCGGTGAGCAGCATCGGGCGCCCACCGCGCGCGGCGGCGATGGCCCCGGCCACCTCGTCCGCGTTCACGTTGAGAAGCTCGCTTCCAGGACCGCGCGCGATCGGCGCAATGATGGGGATCAGGTTGTCGCCGCAGAGCGCGTCCAGCAGAGGTCCATTCACGCGGTTGACGCGCCCGACCTCGCCGAGGCGTGCGTCGAAGCGCTCCGCGCCGAGCAGGTCGCCGTCGGCACCGCCCAACCCGATGGCCGCCACCCCGGCCGCGACAAACGTCGCCACCAGCCGCGCGTTGACGAGACCGCGCAGGACGGCCACCGCGATCTCGAGCGTCATCGGGTCGGTGACGCGCAGGCCGTCGACGCTGCTCGGCTCGACGCCGAGCCGCCGGGACCAGTCGCCAACCTCGCCACCGCCACCATGGACGATGACCCAGCCCGGCTCCGAGCGTTCGACGAGCACGGCCAGGGACCGTGCGTGCGCGCCCGCGGTGCCGCCCAGCTTGACGGTGACGGGGGCGCCGCTCACGTCGTGTACTCGCTGTTGATGACGACGTACTCCGCCGAGAGGTCGCAGCCCCAGGCGGTGCCGGTGCCGATTCCGTCGAGCAGATCGAGCGTGAGCGTGACGGTGGCGCCACGCAGGATGCTTCGTGCCCGTCCCTCGTCAAACTCGAGCGGGCTGCCATCGAAGACCGGCACATCGCCGATACTGATCCGCATGCGGTCCGGATCCAGGCTGACGCCGCTGCGGCCGGCGGCGGCGGCGATGCGGCCCCAGTTGGGATCGGCGCCGTGGACGGCCGTCTTGACCAGCGAGGACGAGGCGACCGTGCGAGCCACGGATCGCGCGTCGGCATCGTTGGCCGCCCCCGCGACATCGATCACGATGAGGTGCCGGGCGCCCTCGCCGTCTGCGGCGATCGAAATGGCGAGCGCGCGACAGACCGATTCGAGTGCAGCGGCGAAGATGGCCCGATCGTCGTCGACCAGGGCCGTGCCGCCGACGGCGCCGTTGGCCAGCACCATGACCGTGTCGTTGGTGGAGGTGTCGCCGTCGACGGAGACCTGGTTGAAGGTGCGCTCGACCGCGGGACGCAGCAGTGATCGGAGCGCTTGCGGGTCGATCGGCGCGTCCGTCGTCAGGAAGGCCAGCATGGTCGCCATCTGCGGATGGATCATGCCGGCGCCTTTCGCCATGCCGCCGATCGTGAGCAGACGGCCGCCGGCGAGACGCGCGGTGACGGCGTGCTGCTTCGGACGGGTATCGGTCGTCATGATCGCGCGCGCGGCCCGCTCGGAAGCGGCTTGCGAGCGCCGCATGCGGAGGGTCGGGATGGTCGCAACGATGGCCGCCACCGGCAGGCGTGAGCCGATGAGCCCGGTCGAGGCGGGAAGCACTTCGTGCGGTTGGCAGCCGAGGTGGCCGGACGCCGCGGCGACGACGGCGCGTGCATCCTCCAGCCCACCCGTGCCGGTCCCGGCGTTGGCACAGCCGGCATTGACGACGATTCCCCGCGTGGTCGCGGCGCTGGACGCGAGTGATTGCTCCGCGACGAGCACCGGGGCGGCGCGCATCCGGTTGGTGGTGAAGGCCGCCGCCGCGCTCGCCGGCCGGTCCGACGCGATCAGGACGAGATCCGGTCCGCCGGAGTCGCGGATGCCGGCTTCCCCGACGCCGACCGAGAAGCCGATCGCGCTCGTGACCCCGCCGTGGATGTCCGTGATGCTCATGGATGCATCCCCAGACCGGCCAGCCCGGCGGTCTCGGGCAGCCCGAGGGCCACGTTCATGTTCTGCATCGCCTGACCGGCGGCGCCCTTACCGAGGTTGTCGATCACGGAGAGGACGACCGCACGACCCTCGCCCACGCGGCGGGCATGGATGAAGGCGTGATTCGATCCGGTTGCGTGCTTCGTCGCCGGTGGCGCGTCGGAGACGTGAACGAACGGCGATCCGGTGTACGCGTCACGAAGCAGTGCGGCGAGCGCGTCATCGTCGAGGTCTTCGTTAAGGGTGAGGTAGCAGGTGGCCAGGAGCCCGCGCGCCTGGGGCACGAGGTGCGGGACGAAGGTCAGCGACACCCGTGCGCCTGCATCCGCGAGGCCCTGCTCGATCTCGGGTTGGTGGCGATGACCGTCGAGGCCGTAGGCGCGCGTCGATTCAGTCAGCTCGGTGAAGAGATAATCCGCGCCGGCTGTGCGCCCGGCGCCGCTGATGCCGGACTTGGCGTCCACGATCACGTCACCGTCGAGCAGGCCGGCCCGTGCGAACGGCACCAGCGCCAGGAGCGTGGCGGTCGGGTAGCAGCCCGGGTTCGCGATGAGCCTGGAACCGCGCAGCGCGTCGCGGCTCCACTCGGTGAGCCCATATGTGGCCTCGGGCAACAATGCCGGTGCTGGATGTGGCGCGCCGTACCATCTGGCATAGGCATCGGCGTCGCGTAGCCGGAAGTCGGCACCGATGTCGATCACCGTGACGCCGCGCTCGACCAGGCGTGATGCGAGCGGCGCGGACGCGCCGTGCGGAAGTGCCAGAAAGGCGACCGCCACGTCGTCAGGCTCGCCGTCGCTGAAGGTCAGGCCGAGAGACGCGAGGTGAGGATGCTCACTCGCCACCGCGACGCCATCGCGCTCCCGTGCATGGAGAGACGCGATCGCCACCGACGGATGGCCGGCAAGCAGTCGCACCAGCTCGCCGCCCGCGTAGCCGGCAGCGCCGACGACCGCGACGCGGATCGGTTGGCTCATGCCATCACCTTGCGGCCGAGCCGTTCTCGGGTCGCCGCCAGGGCGGCCCGGACTCGATGCGGGGCAGTTCCGCCGTGGACGTCGGATGCGGCGACTGCCTCCTCGAGGCTGGGCTTCGACGCGCTGCCGAGCTCCGGGAGTGCGGTGGCCAGCACGTCGGCTGGCAGGTCGGCCAGGTCCATGCCGGATGCCTCCGCGGTTGCGACCAGCTGCCCGATCCGTCGGTGAGCCTCGCGGAACGGAATGCCCTGCGCCACCAGGCGATCGGCCAGGACCACGGCTCGCGCATGGCCGCCGCTCGCGGCCGCGCGCATGCGATCGTGATCAAACATCACTCCCGTCATCACGCCGCTCATGACTTCGAGACAGAGACGCGCGGAATCGAAGGCGTCGAACATGGCGCGCCGCGTCTCCTGGAGGTCGCGGTGATATGCCAGTGGAAGGCCGCGCATGAGCGAGAGAAGCACGACCACGTCGCCTTCGACGCGGGCGGCACGGGCTCGGACAAGCTCGGCGCTGTCGGGATTCCGCTTGTTCGGCAGCATCGAGCTGCCGCTCGAAAAGCCATCGTCGAGGCGCGCGAAGCCGATATATGGCGTCGACCACAGCACCAGCTCGCCGCCAAGGCGCGAGAGATGGCCCAACAGCACGGCGATCGCCGACACGGTCTCGAGCGCATAGTCTCGATCCGACACCGCATCGATCGAGTTGTCGGTGATGCCCCCGAAGCCGAGCTCGGCGGCGATGCGGTGACGGTCGAGCGGGAGGCCCGAGCCTGCCACGGCACCGGATCCGGCGGGCGAGCGGTCGGCGCGTCCGGCGGCATCGGTCAGGCGACCGGCGTCGCGCTCGAGCATTTCGACGTAGGCGAGAAGATGATGGGCCAGCAGGACCGGTTGGGCCGGTTGGGTGTGGGTGTGCGCCGGCAGGATTGCGTCGTGTGAGTCGGTCGCCCGGGCGACGAGGACGGCCTGCAGGTCGCGGACGCCGGCGATGAGGCCGGACGAAGCCGCTGCCAGCCAGCGGCGCTCGTCGGTGACCACCTCGTCGTTGCGGCTGCGCCCCGCCTGGAGCATGCCGCCGAGCTCGGCGCCCACCGCCTCGATGACCGCCGCTTCCACGTTCATGTGGATGTCCTCGTGCTCGGTACGCCAGGCGAATGCGCCAGCGTCGAGCGCTCCAGCCACGTCGCGCAGGGCGCCGTCGAGCCTGTCCGCATCGGATGCGGTCAGCAGTTCGAGCCGGCGCAGTTCCGCCACGTGGGCGCGACTGGCTGCCACGTCGTGCTCGGCCAGCGGCAGGTCGATCTCGAGGGAACCGGACAACGCCAGTGCGGCATCAGCGGCAGGGGAGGCGAATCGACCGCTCCACAGAGCGGCCCGGCGGGAGACGTTCACTTGAGTATTCATACACTTTGATGCATGATCATGCAACCGCAGCAAGGCGAAGCTCCCGAGTCGCGGTCGGCATCGGTCACATCGACTAGACTCCACCACGGTCCTTTAAGACCGGTACCGTGATGCCGGGAAGGAGCGAACAGGTGCAGACCATCGCGAACCGCGAGCAGATTTCCGAGGCGCCAGCCGCAGACCCCCGGTCGGAGCCTCGTTCGGTGTCGGGACTGCTCGCGCTCGAGGGCGGGCGAGTGCAGCGCGGGATCCTGCGCGGGAGTGTGGGTCGCGCCGAAGGCGATCTCATCTTCACCACCGCGTCGACCGGCTGGGGCGAGATCCTGACCGATCCGT
>JBPCKH010000117.1:0-9620 GCA_051004475.1 Candidatus Limnocylindria bacterium
CGGTCGGCCACTGGAAGAAGATCTGGATCGCGGGGGGCGGATCGAAGGCCATGGGACGGCCCGAGAGCGTCAGAACCCACTTAGATCCTATAGCCCTTCATTTGATCGCCACTCTGAGCGTAGACGCCGAACCGAACGCCGACCCAGCAACCGGTCCGCCGGCGACGCCTCGCGGTGGCGAGCCGCGAGGTCGGTATCGGCCAGGGCCAGGTAGCGCTTGACCATGTCGAGGGTGGAGTGGCCAAGCATGCGCTGCAAGCTGAAGGCATCGCCGCCGTTCATGAGGTAGGCGCGGGCGAAGGTGTGACGCAGCAGGTGCGGGCTGCAGCGTCCCGGAATGCCGGCCCGCGTCTTCAGCCGCTTGAAGATCGATTGGATGCCCTTGGCATCGAGCGGCTGCCTGCCACGTTCGGCACGCAAGATGGGCTCCTCGGGTTCGAGTCGCTCGCCAGCGCGCAGGTAACGCAGCAATGCCTGGCGAGCCGCCGTGCCGACCGGCACGATCCGCTCGCGGGCACCCTTGCCGGTGACCTTGACGCTGCCGTCAGGGCGCAGGTCGCAGCCGCGCACGCCGGCCAACTCCGACACGCGGAGGCCGGTGTCGAGCAGCAGCAGCACGATGGCCCGGTCGCGCACCGAGCCCAGCGCGATGAGCCGGTGCGGCGCCTCGTCGCTCAGCGGCTCGATGAGCTTGTGCGGCACGTGCGGCCGGCGCAGCGAGCGCAGCGCATGGCCCTCAGCCAGCCGCTCGGCCGCGCACCAGTTGCCGAAGGCCTTCAGGCCGCGCACGTAGCCGGCTACCGAGATCGGCGCCAGCGTCTGGCGCAGCGTCACCAGCCAGGCGCGCACCTCGTCAGGCGTCAGCGCGTCCAGCTGGCGGCGCGGGCCGAGGTCGCGCGCCGCGCGGCCCAGCACCATGCGATACCAGATCACTGTCTTGGGCGAGGCGCCCTCCGCGGCACGAGCGGTCAGGAAGGCCTCGATCGCCGCGGTGAATGTTATGCGGGCCGGCTCGGCATCAAGCGACCACGCGTTGCGGGCCGAAGAGTCAGGAGACCAAACGTCAGACGTGTCAAGCGACCTTAGCATCAATCGTGTCCTCCGTCGCAGGACCGTCGATCGAGCGATTCACACCACATGTGCCTTCGGTCGGGGTTGGACCACAACAGGTTGTGGTGTTGGCGAAGGTTGGCTGGGGAGGAAGGATTCGAACCTTCGATCTCCTGATCCAGAATCAGGCGCCTTACCGCTTGGCCACTCCCCAACGAGCAGCACGGCCGTGAGCCGCGCGCGTGTTCGGCGATTCTAGCGAGTCGGCGGTGGCTCCACAAACGCGGCGGGCAGAGTGAATCGCACCTCCGTGCCTCCGCCCGACGGGCTTTCGATGCCGATAGTGCCGCCGTGCGCCTCCACCAGGTTGCGGGCGATCGGAAGGCCGAGGCCGCTTCCGGGCGAGCCCGGAGATCGGTAGAACCGATCGAACACGCGCTCCAGCGCGTCGGGCTCGATGCCGGCACCGGTGTCCCGGACCTGGACCCATGCGTTATCGGCCTCCTGGCCGGCGTCGACCGATACCTGTCCCCCGGCGGGCGTGAAACGCAACGCGTTGACCACCAGGTTGCCGACCACCTGCCGGATGCGGGAGGGATCGACCTCGAGCGACGGCAGACCGGGCTCCGCCGCGACGGACAACGTCACACCGGCTTCGTCCGCAGCGGCCCGATGACCGGCAACAACCTCCTCGACAAGCCGGGCAAGGTCGGTTGGCTCGCGATGCAGGCGCAGCACGCCCACCTCCGAGAGCGACAGCGTGCGCAGGTCGTCGATGAGCCGGGCAAGCACGCGCGTCTCCTCCAGCACCGGCATGAGATGCGCGGAATCGGCCGGATAGACGCCGTCCAGGATCCCTTCGAGCGTGCCCTGCATGACGGTCAGGGGCGTGCGAAGCTCGTGGCTGACATCGGCAAGCAGGCGGCGACGGGATGCATCGGTCTCTTCCAGCCGGGAGCTCATGGCGTTGAAGGCCCGCGTCAGGGTGCGAACCTCTGCAGGGCCGCTGACATCCACCTGGGTGCCAATCTCGCCCGCCTCGACCCGGCCGGCAGCCTCGATCAGGTCACCTACCGGCACGGCCGTTCCGCGCACAAGGCGTCGCAGTCCACCGATGACGATGACCAGGATCGCGAGCCCGAGCAGCGCGGAGAGCGCGGTCGACGGCCGTCCGCCGAACAGGTTGGTGATGATTTCCACCAGGACGGCCACCAGGACCGCGAGCACGACGGCAATCACCACGATGAACGCGCCGGCGCGACGCATGAATCGGTGACGCATGCGACGCCACGGCGCTCCGTCGGTCGGTGGCCACGCCTCGCCGTCAGGCCACCACGGCGGCCGACGTCCGTCGGGAGCGGCCCAGCGCCGACCGCGCCATCGGTCGCCGCGCCGGTCAGGCATCGGCCAACCGGTAACCGACGCCATAGACAGTCAGCACGTAGCGCGGCGCGTGCGGCAGCGGCTCGATCTTGCGACGAATGTTCTTGATATGCGCATCGATGGCCCGCTCGTACGACTCGAACGCAACGCCGTGGATGGCATCCAGGAGCTGAGAACGCGTGAACACGCGACCCGGCTGTCGGGCCATCGAGGCCAGCAGGGTGAACTCGGTTGCCGTGAGCTCAACGAACCGCCCGGCCACCTCCGCCCGCATGCGCGGTACGTCCAGGGTGAGCTCACCGGCGTGCATGACCTGCGCCTCCGCGCTGAACGAGCGACGACGAAGGACGGCCCGGACCCGCGCCACGAGCTCCCGCGGGCTGAACGGCTTGGTGACGTAGTCATCAGCACCGAGCTCGAGCCCGACCAACTTGTCGGTTTCATCATCACGAGCGGTAAGCATGATGATGGGCAGGTCCGCGTCCCGACGGAGCTGGCGCGTGACGTCCAACCCGTCGAGATGCGGCAGGCCAAGGTCGAGCACCACCAGGTCGGGATGCTCGGTCCGGGCGCGCATCAGCGCCTCGCGGCCATCGCCGGCGGTCACCACCGCGAACCCAGCCCGTTCGAGGTAGTCCCGAACGAGCTGGGTGATTTTCGGCTCGTCATCGACGACGAGGATGGTGGCCATGATGCGCCGATGCTACCCGGCTGAGCCCTGCGGCTGATCCTCGCGCCGATGGAGCTCCCGATGCATCTCGGCAACCCGATCGTCCCGCTGCCAGCCACCGCGACCAGGACCGCCGCCCCATCGGCCCCAACCGAAGGCTGCGCGCAGCAGTCCAAAGATCAGGAAGAAGCCCAGGATCCAGAAGAAGATCCCGAAGAACCCGGGGCCGCCGCCATAGCCCCAGCCGTAGCGGTCGCCGATATTTGGCGGGTAGACCACCGGCGCCGCCTCACCCGATGTGACGGCCGCCCTGGCCGCCTCGGCCAGCCCCTCGCTGACCCCTGCGTTGTAGACCGATGTGCCGATCACGCCCACCAGCGCCACCAGCGCGATGACCAGCAGCACCCGAAAGATCGTCCGTCCGAACATGCTCCGTCTCCTGTATTCGTGTGGTTCGGTCACCTGTGCGACCGATCAACTCTCAGGCTGGCGCGGAGTTGTGCATCAACTGTGAACGCCGTGCGGAGGAACGGTGGCCAGCCCGCGTGGCTGAGAATGGTCGGCCTGCGCGTGAGGAACGCCAATGCCCACGAGCCAGCCTGCTGGGGGCGACCGAACAGGTATCCCTGCCCCAACGTCAGCTCGAGGCCGATGAGCGCGCTGCGCTCCTCCTCCGTCTCGATCCCTTCGGCGATCACCCACCCGTCGGTTGCCCCGGCAAAGTGGCGCAGACCAACGATGAGCGCCTGCCTCGTGACGTCGTGGTTCACGCCCCGCACGAGGCCCATGTCGACCTTCACGTAATCCGGGCGCAGCTCCACGAGGTGCGTGAAGTTGGCGACGCCCGCTCCGGCATCGTCGACCGCCGCCCTGACGTCGGGGCCGAGCGATTGGAGCGCGGCCCGCACGCTCGCGTAGTCATCGATCGAGTCGTGCTCGATGATCTCCAGCACGATCGGTCGCGTGCGATGCTCCAGGATCCGGGCAAGGCGTTCACGCTCGAGCACGAGCGCCGGTGCCTGCCATGAACGACCTGTGAGGGACGAGTGCACGGCCAATGATGTTGGCCGTGCGGAGCTCGAACACCACTATGGGCGGCCGTTGCGCCGAGTCAACCGGACCATCGGCCGATTCAATCCCATCGGCACCACGTGCCCTCACCGGCTGCCACTCAGGCAATCGACCTCCCCCATCGCGGCGACACGGCGGCGACCTCCTCAGCTCCCAGGGCGCGGTGGCGTCTGCCGCCGTTGGTAAGGCCGCCTATAGCCGGAATGGTCACTCGTTGGCGGGGCGCCTGACCCGTATCGTCGGGGCAGGCGAAGTCAGCCGCAGATGACAGAAAGGGTTCGATGCAGCAGGTCCAACCACACCAGTGGCGCAGGTTCGGGTTCGGCGGTCCGCCGGAGGCCTGGGATCACGACGCCCTGCGCGACCTCGATCGCCTGGCGACCTCGTACTACCTGGACGTCCTTGAGTCACATCGTTCAGCCCTCGCGACCGATCTGACCGAGGACATGCGCAAGCGGGTCGAGGACCTGTTCGCGACCGCCACCCGCCAAAAGCACGAGATCGACTACACGCTGCGCCACTGGGCGACCCCCGCCGAGCGCGCGCGAGTGGAGGATCGCCTCGGGTCGCTGATGCGGATCGGCAGACGCCTGCGCGAGATTCGCGAGACTCCCGCTTCTTCAGAGCCGATGCCTGCCGCCTGAACGTCCGGCTGTCGGTGTCGGTGTCGTGACTGTGCCGTTTGCGCCCCGGCGCAAGTAGCTACGAAGATGGAGCCGAATCGAGCTGCGCGCTCCCGGATCCGGCCCATCATTGCTCCCCGGCGCAAATCCAGGGTCACGATCGGCATCCGAGAGCTCGCAACGGTAGCCAACGTCGTAGGAGTTGCGCCCAGTCCAAACGGCGGAGGTTCCGGGGGTGAGCGGCGCCCGGTAGACTCAGCCCAATGCCGCGGATGCCGACCCTCGCCGACGTCAATGCCGCCCGCCAGCGACTCCGAGGAATTGCGCTTCGCTCGCCCCTGGAGCCGAGCCGGGAGCTGGCGGAGGCGACGGGAGCAGCCGACGTACGGCTGAAGCGCGAGGAGGTCCAGCCGACGGGCGCCTTCAAGACGCGTGGTGCGCACAACAAGGTCGCCATCGTGGCGGAGCAGAACCCCACGGCAGCGCTCGTGACGGCGAGCAGCGGGAATCACGGGATCGCGGTGGCAACCGCTGCAGCACGACACGGCATGCGGCTCACGGTCCTGGTCGGAAGGTCGGTCTCGCCGGCCAAGCTGCAACGCCTGCGCGCACTCGAGACGAGCCGCATCACGGTCGAGCTCACCGGCAACGATACCGATGAAGCGGAAGCCGAGGCGCGCCGCCGCGATGATGCCGGCCACGCCATCTACATCCCGCCCTACAACGACCCCGAGGTGATCGCGGGCCAGGCGACGGTCGGCGTCGAGATCCTGGACTGCTGGCCCGAAGTCGACACCGTCGTGGTGCCGATCGGTGGCGGCGGGCTCATCGCCGGCATCGGTCTATGGGCAAAAGCGGTCAAGCCGAGCCTTCGGCTCATCGGTGTCCAGCCGTCGGCGTCGCCGCCCATGTACGCCTACTTCGAGACCGGCAAGACTGATCCCATGCCGATTGCGCCCACCATCGCCGATGGCGTGGCCGGCAACATCGAGCGCACCAGCATCACCTGGAAGCTGTGCCGCCGGCTCGTCGACGAGGTCATCCTTGTCGACGAGAACCAGATCGCGGATGCAATGCGCTGGGCGCTCGAGGTGCCGCACCTGCTCCTGGAGGGCAGTGCCGTGCTCGGGATCGCGGCGCTGCGACCCGGCCTGCTCGACGTCGAGGGCCGCAACGTGGCCATCGTCACGACCGGGCGCAATGTGAGCCTGGATGTGCTCCGCACCATCCTCGCGTGACGCCCGCCAATGCGCGCGCTCTGTTCCTGGGGGCGCGCGTCGCATGCCTCGCGACGGCCGACACGCACGGAGCGCCCCATCTTGTTCCCGTCACATTTGCGGTCCACGGTGACCGCATCGTCACCGCCATTGACGGCAAGCCGAAGCGCGGGCCTCGCCTGCGCCGCGTGGAGAACATCGGGGCGAACCCCCGGGTCTCGCTGCTGGTCGACCACTATGACGAGGACTGGCGGCGGCTGTGGTGGGTGCGTGCCGACGGTGCCGCGCGGATCGTGGAGGCCGGTCCCGAGCTGGACGGCGCGTTCGACGCGTTGCGTGATCGGTACGAGCAGTATCGGGAGGTGGATCTCATCGGTCCGGCGATCATGGTGGAGGTGGACCGATGGACCGGCTGGTCGGCCGGCGCGGTGGGCTGATGCGCGTGTCTGCTCGATCTATCGAGCGGCGTCTGGGCCGGTGACCGGGCCGACAAGCAGACACGCTCACTCAAGGGCTCCCGTCCATGCGAGCCCATCATCCGGTGGCGCATCCGCGTCCTCCAGGGCGGCGAGCTCGTGCTCGTGCTGCCGCAATGCGTCCCGAGCCTCTTCCATCGAGACCGATACGAACCTCACCGTATCCCCGGTCCGCAGCGCCGCCACGCGACCAACGTCGGCGCGAATGACGCAGGCCGGAACCGGATAGCCTCCGGTCACCGGGCGATCGGCGAGCATGACAATCGGTCGACCGTCCGGCGGCACCTGGATCGCGCCAACCGGCAGACCCATCGACGCCACCTCCGCGGGGCGTATCGAGACCGATCCGCCGTCCAGCCGCACTCCCGTCCGATCCGCTTCCGGACCGACGACCCAGGCCTGCGCCTCGAATTGATCCACTCCCGGATGTAATCCAGCAACGATCCTGATCGGACCCTCTGGCGCGCGTCCCGTCCAGCGCAGCATCACTCCGGATGATGTGCCGAACGACAGGCGATCACCGGTACGCAGCGACCGGCCGGCATGACCGCCGAAACCGGTGCGCAGATCGGTGGAAGCAGAACCGAGGACGAGCTCTTTCTGGATGCCGCCGGCGACCGCAAGGTACGCTCGAGCACCATCGCCGGGGCCGATGCGGAGCAATGAACCCGGCCGCACGCGACGGCCGACGTTCGCCGGCAGCGGCAGGCTGTCCAGCCTCGCGTCGAAGGTCGCCCCGGTGAGGGCGACGGCGGTCGCCGCTCCGAACCGCAGGGTCGGGCCGATCAATGTGATCTCGAGCAGTGCCGCGTCATCCGGATTGGTGACAAGCCGATTCGCCAGACGCGCGCACCATTGATCGGCCGCACCCCCTGCGGGAACACCGAGGTGGCGCCAGCCCGGACGACCGCCGGCGGTCTGGACCGATGTCAACGCGCCGCCCTCGACAACCGATCATGCAGGCTCGAATCGGACCCGATCGCCGGGCAACAGCAGAGCGGGCGGATCCCTTCGCGGGTCGAACAGCGAGGCGTCCGTGCGACCGATGATGCGCCAGCCACCGGGAAGGTCAGCCGGGTAGATGCCGCTCATCGGTCCGGCGATGGCCACCGACCCGGCGGGCGTCCGAGTCCTCGGCGTGGCGAGCCGCTCGACCCGGAGCTCGGGTGACAGGTCGCCGAGATAGGAAAAGCCCGGTGCGAAACCGCAGAACAGGACCCGCAGCTCGACCTGGGAATGGCGCGCGACCACCTCGGATGGCGAAAGACCGATGAGGTCGGCCACCTCAGCGAGATCCGGCCCGTCGTAGACCACGGATATCGTGTGCAGCCGGCCGGCGGGTGGCGTCGGATCGAGGCTGCGAATGCGCCTCTCGAGCGCGCTCGAGACCAGCTCGGGATCGGCCCCGATTGGATCGAGCTCGACGAGCAGTGAGGCCAATCCCGGCACCGATTCGCGCACGCCCGGCAGCGGGTCGGTGCGGAGAGACGCCGCGAGCGCCTGTGCCTGATCCGCGGACTCGAGCTCGACGAGCAGCGCCGAGTCGCCAAACGGCCGAATCACAGAGCGCCGGGCGCGCCCACAGTCACGCCAGCGCTCTCGAGCGCGCGACGAACGGTCGCCGCGATCTTCACCGCCCCCGGCGTGTCGCCGTGACAGCAGATGCTCTCCGCCCGCAGCTTGACCATCTCGCCGTCCGCGGCAGTCACCCGCCTGTCCACCGCAATCGACACGGCCTGTGCGGCTGCCTCCTGCGGATCATCCAGCAGCGACCCGGCCTCGGACCGCGGCTGAAGCGATCCATCGGCGAGATAGCGGCGATCCGCGAAGGCTTCGGGGACGAATCGCAGCCCGGCGTCCGCCGCGGCGGTGGCCATCGGTCCAGACGAGGCGAGCCCGTACAGCGCCAGGCCCCGGCTGAATTTCGCGGTCGCCCGCGCGATGGCGGCGGCCAACTCCGGGTCAGCAGCCGCCTGGTTGTAGAGCGCGCCGTGCGCCTTGACGTGCTGCATCTCGACGTCGTGGGCCCGACAGAAGGCCTCGAGCGCCCCAATCTGATAGCGAACCATCGACTCGACCTCATCGGGGTCGAAGGACATCGGTCGACGGCCGAAACCAAGCAGGTCGGGGTATCCCGGCTGGGCCCCGACGGCCACGCCCGCCCGTCGGCAGAGTTCCACCGTCACCTCCATCACCCGGAAGTCGCCGGCATGGAACGCGCACGCAAGGTTGGCGCTGGTGATGTGGGCCACCCGCGCCTCGTCGTCGCCGAGCGTCCAGCGCCCGAAACTTTCGCCCAGGTCGGCGTTGAGATCCATCGCGTCATGCTAGTGCGGCGTCCGGGGTTTGTGGCGGGCGCTACGATCGGCGCATGACAGAGACCTCCACGGCGCCGCCCGAACGGCAACCCGAGAGCCAAGGATCCCAGAGCCACGGCATGTCAACGATGGCAATCGGCATCGTGCTCGTCCTCGTCGGCGCCGCCCTCTTCGCCGGCCAACTGCTGGGGATCGGCATCGAGGACATCGGGTGGCCATTCTTCGTGATCGCCGCCGGTGTCGCAATCCTCTTGATCGGCCTCCTGGTGGCGCCGGACCAGGGCATGGCGATCGGCGGTGCCATCACCACCACCGTCGGCTTCGTCCTTCTCTACCAGGACCGGACGGACCAATGGGAATCGTGGGCTTATGCGTGGGCGCTCGTCGGACCAGCCGCTAGCGGGCTCGGGCTCGCGCTGTGGGGCATTCGGAGCCGGGATGCCGCTGACCTGCGCAATGGCACATGGGGCCTGCTCGGGGGACTCGCCATGTTCGCCATCGGCTTCCTCTTCTTCGAGGGCGTGATCGGGATCGGCGGCGAGCGCCTTGCCCTGCCGTCGTGGCTGCTTCCGGTGGCTGTCATCGTCATCGGCGTGGCGGTATTGGGTCGCGGATTCCTGGAGCGTCGCGAAACCTGACCGGGCCGCTTGTCCGCCCCTTCCGTTGCCAAACTTGCGTTTGGACGCACGTTAGATCCCATAGGCTGTTGTCAAGACTGTCGGCCCCCGCTGGGATCGAAGTCGCCTCCCGAACGCCAGACGCCCCACACGATAGCGAGCGCCTTGCGCATGCAGTGACCCAACGCGTTCATC
>JBPCKH010000118.1:0-28716 GCA_051004475.1 Candidatus Limnocylindria bacterium
CTTGCCCATCGGCTCAGGCACCATCCCGAGCACGGAGCATCCGCGCCGGCCATCGACCCGCCGCCCGGTCATGCTCACGAGCGCGCGGAGGCCGACGTGCTAGCATCAGAGCCGAGGTCATGCACGCGCCGCTGAGCAAGGTCGCCGGCCGTCCGCCTCCGTCGCGGAGTTGCCACCCGTTCGGCCCGCGATCGTGAGCCATCCGATGGAGATCCGTTTGCCCGATACCGATACCCCTCGGTCGCGATCCCCGCGTCGTCCGCGCGGGGCTTCACCGACCGACCAGGTGGCGATCGAGGTCGCCGGCGAGGATACGGAGCCATCGGAGTTCGAGCGTGCCGTGATGGCCGCCTCGCGGTCGTATCGGTTCGGCGACATCGAGGTTCCGGCCACCATTGCGCGCGCCATCGAGAGGATGGGGTTCGTCACCCCGACCGAGGTCCAGGCTCGCGCAATCCCGCCGCTGCGTCGCGGCGAGGACCTGATCGGCCAGGCGCAGACGGGCACCGGCAAGACCGCCGCCTTCGCCATCCCGATCGTCGAGAAGATCGATCCGTCCAGCGATCACGTTCAGGCCATGATCTTGACGCCAACGCGCGAGCTGTGCGTGCAGGTCACCGACGAGATCGCTCGCATCGGCCAGTTTCGCAACGTGCGCACCGTGGCGATCTACGGCGGCTCCTCGATGGACAAGCAGATCGAGGGCCTCAAGCGCGGCGCGCAGGTGGTGATCGGCACGCCGGGTCGGGTGCTCGACCTCATTCGGCGCGGCGAGCTGCGGCTCGACCGCGTCCACACCGTGATCCTGGACGAGGCGGATCGGATGCTCGACATGGGCTTCATCGTCGACGTCGAGACGATCCTGGCCCGCAGTCCCCGGGCGCGCCAGGCGGCGCTGTTCAGCGCCACGATGCCGTTCGCCATCCTACGCATCTGCGATCGGTTCATGCAGCGCGAACCGGCCCACGTCACCGTGCGTCCTGATCTGCGGACGGTCGAGACGGTGCGCCAGGTCGTCTACTTCGTGGCCGAGCAGGACAAGGTGTCGGCGCTGCTCGAGCTGACCGACCAGTTCGGATTCGATCGCCTGCTCGTCTTCCGCCACACGCAGATCGGCGTCGATCGGCTGGCCGCCACGCTCGGGCGCCGCGGGAAGAACGTCGCAGGCCTCCACGGCGGTCTATCGCAGCGCGAGCGTGACCGCACCCTGGCCTCGTTCAAGGCCGGCAAGATCCAGTTCCTCATTGCAACCAATGTCGCCAGCCGCGGCCTCGACATCACCGATCTTCCGTATGTCGTTTCGTTCGACATCCCCGAGGACGCCGACACCTACGTGCATCGTATCGGCCGCACCGGGCGCGCAGGCAAGGAGGGGACCGCCATCACATTCGTGGGCGAGTGGGATCTCGACGCGTGGGAGGTCATCCGTGCCGAGGTCGGCGCCTCGGTCGAGGAAGGCCAGCTCAACCTCTACGACCGCACCTGACTCGTTCCGACGGATGAACCAACGGATGAACCGACGGCGGATGCGCGCGGTACCCTTCGCGTGATGGATGAACGACTTCTCCCGCAGCAGCCGACCGCCGCGAACGCCGAGGTGCTCAGCGTCGAGTGGCTGTTCGAGCCGCTCTGGCCCGGCACGCGCGTGTTTGCTCGCGCAGCCGCGGGTCGCGTGCGCCTGACTGATGAGCTCGGCCAGTCGGTCGAGCAGTTGGACGAGATGGTCGATGCACCGGAGGTTCTTGCCGGCGCGATCCTGGCCGATGAGGCAGTCATCGACGGCATCTGGTCTGCTCAGCCCTTTGTCGGTGACGGGAGCCCCGCGCGAGCCTGGGCCGAGACCTTGGCCAAGGAGGGCCTCGCCGAGGAGATTGCGGATCCCCTCGAGACAGAGCGGCGGCGTGCCTTCGTGGCCGTCGATCTCGTCGAGCTCGATGGTGAGCCGCTCCATGAGGTCCCCTTCCAGGAGCGTCGCCGGCTTCTCGAATCGGTGATCGACGAGGGGATCCAGGTCCGGCTCAGCCCGGTCGTCAAACAGCCGCTGGCCGGGTGGATGGTTGGCTGGCGGGCAAACGGCTTCACTCACTACATCGCCAAGCACATGAACTCGCGCTATCGGCCAGGCGAAACCACCGAGGATTGGCTCAAGCTCTCCCTCCGCGTCGAGGCGCCGCGTGGTTTCGCCGGCCGCATGCTCGGTGGGCGCGGCGACCGCGTCCGTCGCGTCCGCGACTGACTCCCACCGTCGTACGATATTTCGGTCAGAACCTGCCTGCACGAGAGGTCGGGCCGGGTGCGCCCGATATATCGCTCGATGGCGAGCGTGAGCCCGCGCCGCGAACCTTTTATGCCGATGACATGCTGATCTATCGGTCAGAACCGGCCCGGACGGACGATGGGGCTCGACCGCCGCCTCCGAAACAAGCGGGGGTTGGCTGGCTGCCCCATCGTGCTACCATCGAGGCCCCCGAGCAGTCGCTGCGCGACCCACGATCGAGGAGGCTCAGCCCTGACAGCCAACCCCGCCGCGGTGCCGTCCTCTGCGCTCGACGCCGAGGGTCTCGCGGAGGTCCGACGCATCGGCTCAGCCGACCTGATGGTCGGGATCCCGTCCTTCGGCAACGCTGAAACGATCGGGTACGTGGTCCGTGCGGCCACGGCCGGGATGGTCCAGTACTTCCCCGAGCTGAAGCCGATTCTCGTGAACAGCGACGGTGGCTCGCCCGACGATACGCCGCGCGTCGCCGTCACGACGGAGAGCCCGGACTACCTGGAGAAGGTGATCCTGGTCAGCCCGAAGCACAAGCTTCAGCGGATCAGCTTCACCTACCAGGGGACGAGCGGGAAGGGGACCGCTGTGCGCGCCCTTTTCGAGGTGGCGCGCGAGCTCAAGGTCAAGGCCATGGTCATGGTCGACTCCGACCTGCGCTCGATCGTGCCGGAGTGGGTCGAGCTGCTGGCGGGACCGATCCTCAAGGGAGGGTATGACTACGTAACGCCGATGTACGCGCGCTACAAGTACGACGGCACCATCACCAACAACATCAGCTATCCACTCACCCGCGCCCTGTACGGCTCCCGCATTCGACAGCCGATCGGCGGCGACTTCGGGGTCAGCGGCGACCTGGTCAGCCGCTACTTGGAGCTGGACACGTTCGATGACCTGACGGCCCGCTTCGGTATCGACGTCTGGATGACCCACTCGGCCATCAACGAAGGCTTCGCCGTCTGCCAGGCCCGACTGGGCGCGAAGATCCACGACGCCAAGGATCCGGCCGGCGATCTCGGACCGATGTTCCGCCAAGTGGTTGGCACACTCTTCAAGCTGGCCGGGCGCTATGAAGACCGGTGGCTCCGCGTTCGAGGTTCGCATCCGATCCCCGAGTACGGGTTCGAGCGCGTCGTCGCGCCGGAGGAGATCGCCGTTAATCACGGGAAGCTGATCGACAACTTCGAAGCCGCGCGACTCACCCAGCGCGACGTGTGGGCCGGGATGCTCGGGGCGGAGCAGCTCGAGCGCGTCATGACCCTCGATCTCGAAGGCGAGCCGTCGACGTTTCACTTCAGCGCCGAGCTCTGGATCCGCTGCCTGTACGACGCGCTCGTCGCGTTCCACCGACCGGGCACCGACCGGGAGCAGCTGCTCGCCGCCCTCACGCCCCTCTACTTCGGCCGCACCGCGGGATTCATCAGCGATACGCTCGACATGACGACCGACCAGGCAGAGCGGGTCATCGACGACCAGGCGCGCCAGTTCGAGGAGCTGAAGCCCTATCTCCTGTCGCGCTGGCGCGAGATGCGCGCGGCCGGCGAGCAGGCCTGATGGCTGCCGCCCGCCGCAAGACACCGTATCGAATCCTCCTGCCGCTGGCCAACCCGCGCACGGCGCGTGACCTGGTTCGCATCGGTGCCGGGGTGGCCAACGGGCGCCACACCGAGATCACGGTGCTCGGCATCGTCGAAGTGCCCGAGGGAGTGTCCCTCAGCGAGGGTGCCACGCAGGCCCGTACCTCGCGCCGTCTCCTGCAACGCGTGCTCGATGTCGGTGACGAGGAGGGCGTCGAGCTGCGAACCATGGTCCGCATCGGCCGCCGCGCCGCCGACGGGATCATCGAGGCCGTTGGCGAGGAAGAGTCCGACCTGGTCATCTTCGGATGGGGCGGGCCACCGACCGCGACGCAGAACGCGCGAGCCGACGCGGAAGCTACCGAGCGAGCATTGACCGGCCAGCACGCTCGACCCCGGCCGGTCTTCAGTCCTACCATCGATGACGTGGTGCGCGAGTCACCGTGCGACATCGCGGTCGTCAAGCAGCGCGGCCTGGAGCGCGTCGAGTCGATCCTGGTCCCGGTGCGCGGCGGCCCGCATGCCGAGCTGGCCATGCGCATCAGTCGCGACCTGGCCAAGCGGTTCAGCGCGAAGGTGGTGGTGCTGCACGTCGTCCCGAGGGGCATCGGGACCCGTGCCATCGAGCGTGAGCAGGCGGCCGTCGACGCCTTCGTGCGCGAGCACGCGGGCACGCGCCGGGCATCCGGAATGATCCGTGAGGCGTCATCGGTCCGGCAGGCGATCATGAAAGAGGCCGCGAATCACCAGCTGGTGGTGATGGGAGCGTCGGCGCATCCGACCAACGCAAGTCCGGACGGGCGGTACCTGTTCGGCACGCTTGCCGAATCGGTTGCCAGCAAGGCGAAGCCCACGGTCATCGTGGTCAAGACCAAGCAGTCGCTGGGCCTCGCGACGTTCGATGAGTTGCGCGCCAGCTAGGGCACGCTCGCCCACGCCGACGCGTATGTCGAGCGCACCCGGTCCCTGCCGATCGTCGTCGACAAGTGGTTCGCCGAGAACACATTCCACGCCCACGAGTTCGCCGACATCAGGAAGCTGGTGGCGCTGAAGGAGCGGCAGAACATCACGATCAGCCTGGGGCTGCCGGCGCTCAACGAGGAGAAGACGATCGGCACCGTCATCAAGCGCGTCAAGAACGCGCTGATGGACCGGGTACCGCTGATCGACCAGATCGTTGTCATCGATTCGGACAGCGAGGATCGCACGGTCGAGATCGCCACCGACCTCGGCGTGGCGGTCCACAGGCATCCCGAGATCCTGCCGGAGACTGGAACACACCGCGGCAAGGGCGAGGCGCTCTGGAAGAGCCTGCACGTCCTGGACGGTGACATCGTGGCCTGGATCGACACCGATATCAGCAATATCCAGCCGCGCTTCGTCTACGGTCTGCTCGGGCCTCTGCTGCGCGAGTCGAAGATCCAGTACGTCAAGGGCTTCTACCAGCGCCCGATTCGCTCCGGCGACACCCTCCACGCGGAGGGCGGCGGCCGGGTCACCGAGCTCATGGCCCGGCCCTTGATCAACCTCTTCTTCCCGGAGCTGTCGGGCATCATCCAGCCGCTGTCGGGAGAGTACGCCGGTCGACGGGCGCTTCTGGAGCGGATGCCGTTCTTCACCGGCTATGCGGTCGAGATCGGGCTGCTCATCGACATCCTCGAGGCGGGCGGGCTGCCGGCGATCGGCCAGGTCGATCTCGAGCGGCGCATTCACCGCAACCAGGCCCTGCCCAACCTGTCGCAGATGTCGTACGTCATCCTCCAGGGTGCCATCCGCAAGCTCGAGGAGCGGCATCGCATCGAGCTGCTGACCGAGGTTGGTCGTGGCATGAAGCTGATCAACACGAGCAAGGATCAGTTCAATCTCGAGGTCCGCGAGATCGGCGACGAGATCCGCCCGCCGATCATCACCATTCCGGCCTACCTCGAACGCCGCAAATCGTTGAAGAACCGATGAGCACGCCATCCCCACTCGGGTCGTTCGAATTCACACCAGGCAACCATTGCGCTCGTCCGCGGTATCTCGCCGCAGGCAAACCGGCCATCGGAGCGTCTCAGTACACAGGTCGCGTGAATCGGGTCGATTCGGGCCTTCCCGATTCGGATCGCTGCACGCCTCACGTGAATCCGGACGGTTCGCGCGTTTTGGAGCCACGGACCGCGTCAAAGGCGGCCAGCTCATGACGCGAGCCCTCCGAGTGGTGATCGCCCCCGATTCCTTTGGCGGTGCGCTCGATTCCGTTGCAGTCGCTGCCGCCGTTGCTGCCGGCTGGACACGTGTCCGACCGACCGACGAGATCATGCGGCGGCCGATGGCGGATGGTGGTGAGGGCACCCTGGCCGCGGTAGCCGATGCGCTCGACGACGCGGCTCAGCTACGAACAGTTGAGACGACCGATGCATTGGGCCGCCCGATCAGTGCGGGCTGGCTGCAGTTGAACGAGGGACGCGACGCATTCATCGAGATGGCGGCGGCCTCCGGCCTTGCCCACCTGTCCCCGGCGGAGCGGACGCCGGAAAACGCGGGACTTGCCTCGACGCGAGGCACCGGTGACCTGCTGCGCGCCGCGCTTGATGTGGGCGTGGAGCGCATCACGATCGGATTGGGTGGATCTGCCACCACCGACGGCGGCAGCGGGGTGCTGCGCGCCCTTGGCGTTCGCCTCCTCGACTCCGATGGAGCTGATCTTCCCGACGGCGGCGGCGCGCTGGCGCGCCTCGACCGGATTGAGGCCGCCGACCTGGACCCGCGCCTCGCGAACGTGACATTGGTCATCGCATCCGATGTGACGAATCCACTCTGCGGGCCTCGCGGCGCCGCCGCCAGGTACGGTCCCCAGAAAGGAGCCGATCCTCACGAAGTCGAGCAGCTGGACGCGGCCCTGGTGACGTGGGGAAGAGCCATCGAGATTGCGACCGGGCGCCTGGTGGCCGACATCCCCGGCGCGGGCGCAGCCGGCGGGACGACCGCCGGCCTCCTCGGCTTCCTGTCGGTCAAGGTGCGCCGCGGCGTCGAGGTCGTGGCCGAGCTGGTCGGCCTGGCCGAGGCGCTCGAGGCGGCGGACCTCGTGATCACCGGCGAGGGTCGCGCCGATGAGCAGACACTCCAGGGAAAGACGGCGATGGGCGTTGCCACCCTTGCGCGACCGCGACGCACGCCGGTCGTCCTGCTCTGCGGCGGGCTGGGCCCAGGAGCAGGGGCGCTTGACGCCGCGATGTCGCTCTCCGTGGTGCAGCCGATTCTCGATCGACCGATGGACCTGACCGAGGCCATGGCCGATACGGACCGGCTGCTCCAGGCGGCGGCGGGCCGGTTGGCGCGCAGCATCGGCATCGGCCTGGAGTTGGCGCGCCCGTAGGCGCGTATCGGTCCATGACGCGCGGCCCGAGCCCGCAGAAGCGTGCGGCCGATCGGCGAAAACGCCGGCGCCTCACCGACGTGGTGCTCGAGCGGCTCGGCGAACGCTATGACCATCCGACCTGGGTCGGGCCGAGGGTGGACGCGGTGAGCGAGCTGGTGCTCACCATCTTGAGCCAGAACACGGCCGACACGAATTCGTTCCGTGCCTTCAGCGCCCTGCGTGAGCGGTATCCGACCTGGGATGACGCGCTCGCGGCGCCGACCGATGAGCTGGAGGACGTCATTCGGCCTGGCGGCCTGGCTCCGACAAAGTCGAAGCGCATCCAGCACGCGCTGGCCGAGGTCCATGCGGCAACGGCGGGCACCTGGGATCTGGCGTTCCTGTGCACGATGCCGCTGCTCGAGGCTCGTGAGTGGCTCACCGCCCTGCCGGGGATCGGCCGCAAGACGGCCGCGATCATCCTGCTGTTCAACTTCGGTCGACCGCAGCTGCCGGTCGACACGCACGTGCACCGGGTGGCGTCTCGCCTGGGAATGCTGGCGCCGAGGACACCCCTCGCGCGGGCGCACGATCTTCTCGAGGAGGTGCTTCAAGCCGATGAGATGTATCCGTTCCATGTTGAGCTCATACGCCATGGCCGCGACACGTGTCGGGCACCTCGCCCCATCTGCGGGCTCTGCCCGTTGACCGACATCTGCCCCTATTACACCGATGCGATCCGCGGCCGCGCGCCGATGGCGCCCGTCCCTAGGGCCTCACCTGACCCGGACGCTCCGCCACGATTCCACGACGAGCTGATCCACGGCTACCTGCCCCCTGATTAGCGCTCTCCGCCCCTCCACGTGTGTCGGGCGATTCGCACAACGTGCGCTATGGCGTTCACTATCGAGTCGTGCGCCTCCGTCCGGAACATTGAGCGCATGTGTGAGTATTGGATGGCCGAATCGAGGGTCTCAGGGCGAATCCACGCTCGCGCGATCCCCGGATTCGACGCAGCTCCCACTCAATTTGCGCCAGGCCGCACATTGTTCGAGCTTGAGCTTGGGTGCCGATCAGATGTCGCCGATCCCGCCTCCGGGGCATCGATAAGCTAAACTGCCTCGTGATCATGGAGCCATGCGTTCCGCGTGCGGGCCGAGATAGCTCAGTTGGTAGAGCAGGGCTTTCGTAAAGCTCAGGTCGCGAGTTCGAGTCTCGCTCTCGGCTCCATTCCTAATCAGACGACGAGATCATGCGTGACCTCGTCGATGGTGCGACTGCCGGAGAGCGCCATCGCCAGCGCCAGCTCGTCGCGCAGCATCGCCATCACCCGCTGGACGCCCTCCGCGCCACCGACCGCGAGGCCCCACAGCACCGGACGTCCAACTGCGATCAGGTTGGCCCCTAGCGCCAGCGCCTTGAGCACATCGATGCCGCGCCGCACGCCACCGTCCACGATGACCAGTGCCTGGCTGCTTACCGCCTCGGCAATCTCCGGCAGCGCGTCAGCGCTGGCGATCGAGGAGTCGAGCTGGCGGCCACCGTGGTTGCTGACCCAGATGCCGTCGCAGCCAGCCTCGATCGCTCGCATGGCGTCATCGGCGCGCAGGACGCCTTTCGCGATCAGCGGGATCGGGCAGACGGAGCGCAGCCACCCGAGCGTGTCCCAGTCCATGGTCGGCAGCACCACGACGCCGGTCTCTGGATCGACCGGCTGATCCGCCGGCAGGTGTATGCCGAGCTGAACCTCGAAGCCAGTGCGCAGGTCACGCTCGCGGTTTCCCGGCAGCGGCAGGTCGACGGTGACTGCCACCGCGGAATAGCCCGCATCGGCCGCGCGCTGTACGAGGGTCGCGCAGTGGTCGCGATCGGTCGGTGCGTAAAGCTGGAACCAGCGAGGAGCGTCGGGAGCGGCGGCGGCCACGTCCTCCATCGGTCTCGAAGCGATGGTTGAGAGCGTCATGAGCGCTCCGGCGGCTGCCGCCCCGCGCGCGGTTGCCACCTCCGCGTCGGGATGAGCGAGGACGTGTGCGGCGGTCGGCGCCACGATGACCGGGTGGTCGAGGGCTACGCCGAACGCGGTCGTTGCGAGGCGCACCGCGGACACATCCACGAGCACGCGCGGCCGGAGGCGGAGGCGGCTCCAGGCGTTCCGGTTGTCGGCCAAGGTCAGCTCGTCACCGGCGCCCCCGGCGTAGTAATCCCAGGACGCGGGCTCCATCCGGGAACGAGCGAGCCGCTCGAACTCGGCGATCGTGATCGGGGCGTCATCGGTCATGCGAGGGTGATGATGCCACTCGCGAGGCCCCACAATGAGCGGCATGCAACGTCCCGCCGCCATCCTGCTCGGCCTCGCGGTCGTCGTGCTCGGCGCCGTGATCGGCTTCCTCCTCTTCTCCTCGCCCGAAGAACCGGTCCCGGAGCCATCACCGACCGTCTCGGTGATCGCAGAGCCGTCGCCATCCACGTCGGCGTCGGCTGGTGCTTCTCTGAAGGCTGATCTGCTGGACCGGCGCTGGACCGTCCTCTACGTCGGGACCGATGTGGACGAGGCGCGCGAATCCAGGGAGGAGCCGGTGAACGCCGATGCACTCATGGTCATCAGTCTGTCGGCCGATCAGTCCCAGCTGACCCTGGTCTCGCTGCCGCGAGACACCGTGGATGTGCCGCTCGCGGATGGAGGAAGCTGGGACAGCAAGATCAACAGCCTCTACCGGGAACGAGGCATCGAAGCGCTGGTGGGGGCCATGGAGACGCTCTATGGCGTTCCGATCGACGCGCACGTCGTCTTCGACATGGACGATTTCGCGGGGCTGGTCGAGGCGGTAGGCGGCATCGCGGTCTCGCCACCGGAACCGATCCTCGACCCCATCGTGAGCCTCGACCTGCCCGCGGGCCTGCAGGGGCTGGATGGCCCGACGACGCTCGGCTACGTCCGCACCCGGATCGACCAGGACTATGGCCGCATGGGCCGCCAGCAGGAGGTCGTCGTGTCTCTGCTGGACGCGCTCCTGAACTCCGAGACAGACTTGGATCTGCGGGCGGCGCTCGATTCATTCGACTCGCTCGAGACCGATCTACCCCTCGACGATCTGGAAACCCTGCTCGAGCTCGCGCGGCGCGCGTCCGACGCAGAGGTGCGTGCCATCCTCATCGAGCCGCCGCTCATCACGTTCGAGGGCGATCGCGGTGACGGCAGGGGCTACGTCTTGGAGCCGGACATCGAGGCTATTCGCGCCGAGGTGCAGGAACAGGAACTCATCGGCGAATAGTTAGCGCTAAGCGCAGCCGATCGGCTCGTCGGCTCGCGGCCAGCGCTCGACGCCGTCCGGGGTGACCACGTAGGCAGCGCGGTCTTCCGGCGTGAACCACAGCTCAAGGCCATCTTCCGTGCGGTATCCGCTGTACGACGCATTCTCTGGAAGCTTGACGCCCTCGGCGAAGGTGTCGAGGAGCGCCGGCACGTCGCTGAAGACGCCGAACGGGTCGCGCAGGTACTGCCTGGCGAGGGTTCCGTCGTCGTTCGAAACGTGAAGCATTCGAGCGCTCTCCCATCCGCAGTGCTCAGGCCCCGCGATGTCGGTCAGGATCTCGCCAGTTCCCGCGTGCGCCCATGTCCGCTGATGGGGACCGAGATCGACCGCGGCACCGTACTCGGACGGATCGCAGGTGCGCATCTCCTCGATCGTGAATCTGGCGTCGCCGACCATCTCGCTGAATCGTGGCGAGATGACGACCACCACCTTCTTCCTGCCGTCCACCTCGTACGCGTAGACGCTGCGATTCCCGATTGCGCCAAGCGCCCGGTAGCCGGAGCGCGGGATGGTGAACGGGTTGGCCTCGATCCATGCCGTGAACCCTTCGTCGGCCGTGAATCCAGCACCGCCGAGGCCGAAATCATCGGCGAAGCCTCCCATCGGCGACACGGGACCGTCGCAATCGAGGAGGTCAGCAGCGCTCTCCGGCACGGGCGACGGAGCGGTCGACGACGTGGCAGCCGTCGTCGATCCAGCCAGTGCCGATGATGCCGGAGGAGTTGTTGAAGTCGACGGGCTGCCGCTCCCGGCGGGAGTCGAGCACCCCACGATCACCAGGGCCACGGCAAGGATGGGCAGCGCCTTCATGGCTCGAAGACGTCGAAGGGAGGTTATCCGTTGCGCGGCACACCCCGAATCCCCCGACGACGCCTTATGGCCGCGCTCCGAACGAAGCGCGTCGTGGTGGGCCTAGGAGTCGGTGGAATCCTCGGGTGAAGCGGCGGCATCGCCCGTGGCGCCCTCTTCTGCGCCCTCGACATCTGCGCCCTCGCCGGTTTCGCCCTCGGCCCCTTCGGCCTCCTCGCCCTCGGCGACGACTGTCTCCGGTTCTTCCTCGACCCGCGGCGGTACCACGGTCGCGACAAGCGTGTCACCGTCGGTCATGACGGTCACGAGGTCACGGTTGAGGTTGAGGTCGCTGACGTGGATGGCGACGTCGAGGCTCTTCAGCACGGAAACGTCCACGGTGATCTCGTGCGGAATGTCGGTCGGCAGGGCCTTCACATGGATGCTCGACACGTTGTGCAGCAGCGTGCCGCCGGTCGCCTCGACGGCGGGTGCCTCACCGGTGAAGATCAGCGGGATGTCGACCTCCATCTCAACCTTGAGATTGACGAGGTAGTAGTCGACGTGGATCGCCTGGCGGCTGAGCGGATGGCGCTGGACGCTCTTGATGAACCCACTCGTCGCCCGGCTCGATCCGGGGAGGCGGAATTTCACGACCGAGGTCTTGCCGGCGGCCCGGTAGAGGGTCTCGAAGGTCTTGGCGTCGACCTGGACGTTGGTCGAGTCTTCGCCCTTGCCGTAGACAACGCCTGGCACGAAGCCCTCGCGGCGGAGCCGCTTGTTGGCCTTGCCCTGCGCCTCACGCGCGTCGAGGGTGAGCTCCAGGTCCATGGTGGTGGTGATTCCTCTCTGGCGGTCGGGCGCCTCGGACCGATGCGGGCAGCGCCGAACTGATCGAATGCGCAGTGCGCGCGAAGCGGAATGGTACCGCGCGTGGATGGGCTGGGCAAGCAGCCCGCTTCGAACGAATGATTGACGATGTGCGTATCAGCTTTGAAGAGCATCAAATTCGCCGTGCTGATGCCCGCACGATCCGCGGTCGCGAGTGCGTCGCTGGCGATCGTTGCCGGCTGAGCCATTGAAGGTCACCGCGATCGACGAGGCGACGGTGTACGTGCGCTATCGGAACTCGTTCGCCCTGACATGACCGATGCACGCGAGCTGCTCGGCGCCGCAGCCGTGGACCGGCTCATCCTGGACCTGCGCCAGAACCCCGGAGGAGAACGACGTACGCTGGGTCGCGCTGGACGCCCTTCCGGTGCCGATGCGGGTCGGCGTGGGCACCCGCTACTGGCAATTCGCCACCGTTGACGATCCGCGCCTCACGATCAAGCCGGACGTCGAGGTGCCGGTCGCCGCGGCCGACTTCTTCGGCGGCATCGACGCGGCGCTCGATGCCGCCCTGGCGCACGAACGTTAAGGCTTCTTCAGGCGACTGCTATCAAGTGCGGCGCGCCAGTTCCTATACTGGCCTGCATGACCGGCACGATCATGATCGTTGAAGATGAGCCCGCGGTTGCACGTGGCGTCCAGGTGGCACTCGAGCGCGAGGGGTACGCGGTGAGCGTCCAGCCGACCGGCGAGGATGCCCTCGCCAGCTTCCCCGACATCGCGCCCGACCTCGTCGTCCTCGACGTGCGACTGCCCGGCATCGACGGCTTCGAGGTGCTGCGCCAACTGCGTCGCGAGACGCGCGCCCCCGTCCTCTTCCTGACCGCTCGCTCGGACGAGATCGACAAGGTGGTGGGCCTCGAGATGGGCGCTGACGATTACCTCGTCAAGCCGTTCAGCGTCCGTGAGCTGGTCAGCCGCATCAAAGCACTCCTGCGCCGCGCCTATGGCGAGCTTGCCGATACCGAGACCGGGCGCACGCTGCGCCGTAAAAACCTGGTGATCGACCTCGAGCGGCGGCGGGTGACGCGTGATGGCGAGCGGATCGGCCTGACCACGACGGAATTCGACCTGCTCCGCCACCTTGCGGCGCGGCCCGGCCGCGTCTACACGCGCGGGCAGCTGCTCGAGCTGGTACGCGACTACGACGATGCGCTCGAGCAGGACGAGCGGACGATCAATGTGCATATCAGCCATATCCGCGACAAGATCGAGCCCGATCCGGTCCAGCCCCGCTACATCCGAACGGTGAGGGGCGTCGGGTATGCCTTCGCCGAGGACTGAGGCACCGACCGAGTCGCAGCGTCCGGAGGCGACTGGACGGCTTCACCTGCCGCGCGGCTGGGCGGCGGTCTTCCAGCGGCTCAACACCCGCCTCGTGCTCGCGATTGGCTCCGTTGCGCTGGTCGGGCTCATCGTTTCGGCGGTTGCCATCAACCAGATCCTGCCCGGATACTTCTCGGAGCAGACGACGGAGCGCCTCGAGACCGCCGGACAGGGAACAGGCCTGCTGATGCTCCAGTTCACGACGACCGCGGTCGCCAATGACCTTCCGGGCTTTGTCGAGGTTGCCGAGCTGCGCACGAGGGAGATCGTCCGGCCAGCCGTGGAGCTGGCGACCCGGTTCATCCTGCCGGCGACGTATGCGGTCTTCAACGAGAGTGGACAACAGGTCGCGTTGACTGCCCCGGACAACATCGCGGAGCTCGAGTCGCGGGGCCTGAGCGCCGACCCGGTCGCGCCGGTGCGCATTCCGGTCACGATCGATCTGCCGAGCGGAGGTACGGCTCGATACGAGCTCGTCGTCTCGCAACCGTACACCTCGCGGCAGGCGACCCTCAATCAGATCCGGTCGGCAATCTTCGGTGCCGGGTTGTTCGCCCTGCTCGCGGCGGTCGTCTTCGGGGTCATTGCCGCGCGACGGGTGACGGCGCCGATCCATCGGCTTCGCGGGGTGGCCGGCCGCGTCGCGCAGGGTCAGCTCGACGAGCGTGCCACCGCGTCGGGCGTGCTCGAGGTTGACGAGCTCTCTGCACAGTTCAATGTCATGGCGGATCGGCTCTCCGGCACCCTTCGCATGCTCGAGGCAGACCGCGATCGCCTGCGCGAGTTCGTGGCTGACGTGAGCCATGAGCTGCGGACTCCCATCGCGGCGCTGCGCATGTACACCGAGCTCCAGAGCCACGGCGAGGTCGACGAGGCCACCCGAGCCGAGTTCCTGGAACGCTCGACCGAACAGATCGGGCGCCTCGAGTGGTTGAGCACGAACCTCCTCGATCTGTCGCGGATCGACGCGGGGATCTTCCCGCTCGACATGCGCACCGGCGACCTGCGCGATCCCATCCAGGCGGTGGTGCAGGCGCTCTCGGACGTGGCGGTGGCGCGCGGGATCAGCCTGGAGAGCCTTGTGCCGGCGGAACCGGTGGAGATTCGCTTCGACCGCGAGCGAATCGTCCAGCTTCTCACCAACCTGGTCGGTAACGCCCTGAAGTTCACGCAGCGCGGTGGTGCCGTGTCGGTCCGGCTTTCGGATGGTGACGAGCCAGCGACGATCGAGGTACGCGACACCGGACCCGGCATTCCGGCCGACGAGCTGCCTCGTGTCTTCGAGCGGTTCTATCGTGGTACGAACACCGGGGATGCTCGCGCCTCCGGCAGCGGCCTGGGCCTGGCGATCGTCCGTTCGATCGTCGACATGCACGGGGGCGAGATCGACGTGGCCAGCATCGTTGGTGAAGGCACTTCGTTCGTGATCACGCTCTTTGGTCCACCCACGAAGGTCAACGAAACTTCACGCGTCGGCCAACCTGCGCGCAATGCGGACGCCCTAGCGTAATTGTTGCCCGCCCGGCGAGGCACCACCTACCAGGAACAGGAACCGATGACGACCAACGATTCGAATCGAACGACTGACGGCGACCGCAACCCGACCGAGCCGGTCGAGGTTCAGCGCTACGGTCCCACCCCGCCGCGGGACTCACGGCCGGCGGGCTGGCAGGCAGCGCCCGCCTGGAGCAGCCGGCAGGCACACGTCACCACGGCACCACCGCCGCGCCGCGGCCCGGCAGTGATGCCCATCGTCGCCATTGCGGTGGTGGCCGGCATCGTGTCGGGCGCCCTCTCGGCGGCCGCCGTGTCGAGCATGCTGCGGGAGCCGTCTGCGCCTGTCGGCCAGGTGGCGGCAACCCCCGGCGCCGACAACGTCAGTGATGTGCGCATCGACGAATCGAGCGCAGTCATCGAAGCGGTCGACGAGGTCACGCCCGCGGTGGTGACGATTCAGGCGGAGGGCGGTGGCCTGCTCGGCAGCGCGAGCGGCACGGGGTCCGGCTTCATCTACGCGGATGACGGATGGATTGTCACCAACCGTCACGTCGTGCAGGACGCCGCCGAGCTGGTGGTCGTCCTCAATGACGGTCGCCAGTTTTCGGGCGAGGTGTATGGGCTCGATACGCTCACCGACCTCGCGATCGTGAAGATCGACGCGACCGGGCTCCCCACCGCGTCGATCGGCAGCTCGGCCAATCTCGAGCCGGGCCAGGTGGCCATCGCCATCGGCAACCCAATGGGCTATGAGAACACGGTCACCACCGGCGTCGTCTCCGGCCTCGGTCGCCAAATCCGTGCCTCTGACGCGGCGCAGACGAGCAGCGAGCAGCTCAACAACCTGATCCAGACCGATGCCGCCATCAACCCTGGCAACTCCGGCGGCCCGCTCGTCAACAGCGCCGGGCAGGTGATCGGCGTCAACACTGCCGTCAGCCAGAACGCGCAGGGTCTTGGCTTCGCGATTCCGATCGACGTTGCCAAGCCGATCATGCAGCAGGCGCTCGACGGTGTGGAGCTGGTTCGACCATGGATCGGGGTCTACTACGTGCCGATCGACCCAGCCCTTGCCGCGATCGAGGACCTCGCAGTCGACTATGGGGCGCTGATCGGCACTGCCGACGGCAGTGGCCAGGCGGTCTTCCCGGGAAGTCCGGCCGAGGCTGCCGGGCTCCAGTCCGGAGACATCATCGTGTCAGTTGACGGTGAGCAGCTCAGCGCAGACGCCGACCTGGCGACCCTGATCCTGCCGCATGCGCCGGGAGACACGATCACCCTGCGGGTGCTGCGGGACAGCTCGGCACGAGAGGTCGAGGTCACGCTCGGGGAGCTGCCGGACGACTGAGCCGGTCCCCTATCGGTCGGGGGCCCATCTGTCGGATTCGGGGCGGCGCCGCATGAGCGCCGCCTCGACGGTATCGAACACGCCGTCGATCGGCGCCTCCGGCTTGCGAACGCGGATCTGCACGGCATCCACCATGTCCGGATCTGTGGCTGCCAGCACGGCCTTCGCGATGGCACCGGCCAGGGCCTCGATCAGGTTGAACGGCTCGCCCTCGACGATTGCCCGCACCACTTCGTGCAGCGCCGCGTAATCGACCGTCGCCGCCAGGTCGTCACGCGCGGCGGCCGGCGCAAGATCGGCGTGGAGCACCAGGTCCACCTCGAACGGCAGGGAGGTCTCCTTCTCCCATGCCAGGACGCCGTGGCGTGCTTCGAATCGCATTCCCAGGAGGCTCAGCCGATCAGGGAAGGTCCGTCCGCTCATCGGCGAACCACCGCGTCGGCCACGCGCAGCGTCCGTGCGATCGGTCCCACGTCGTGGACCCGCACGATATCCGCGCCGGCCATGACCGCCAGCGCGGCAGTCGCGGCGCTGCCCTCCACCCGATCATCGGGTGCGGCATCGTCCAGCAGCTCGCCGAGAAATCGCTTGCGACTACTCCCGATGAGCATCGGGAGACCTCCCAGCGCCGCCTTGAGCTCTGCAAGGCGATGGAGCAGCTCGAGGTTGTCCTCCGTCGTCTTTCCGAAGCCGATCCCCGGATCGACGATCAGGCGATCGTGCTTCACACCGCGGGCCGTAGCGGCCTCGGCCGAATCCCGCAGCCAGGTCACGACCGTCTGAAACACCCCGTCCGGATAGCCGGCGCCGTCCTGGTTGTGCATCAGGACGAGGTACGAGCCCGCTGCCGCAGCCGCTTCGGACGTCCCGGGATCACGTCGGGCGGCCCAGACGTCGTTGACGATGGTGGCTCCTGCGCCGATCGCCGCGGAGGCCACCGTGCCCTTGCTGGTGTCGATGCTGACGTGAGCCCGTTCTCCAAGCTCCGTCACCAACGCCCGCACCACGGGGATGGCAATCGCCGCCTCGGTGGCGGCGTCGACCGCGGGATGCTCACCGTATGCCTGGCGCGGGCGGGTCGACTCGGCGCCGACGTCGAGGATCGTTGCCCCCGCCTCCACCATAGCTCGACCCTGCGCCGCCGCTGCCGCAACGACCTGGTTCTCATTGCGGCCGCCCGTCACCAGGCCGTCGCCGGAGAACGAATCCGCCGTCAGGTTGATGATTCCCATCAGGTGCGTCCGCTCGCCCCAGCGCAGCTCGGGTGCCATCACGTCTCCTCGGTCATGCCGGTGATCATGCTCCGAACGGCGCCGACCAGGTAGAGCGAGCCGGCGACGACGATCGGATCGCCTTCCGCCCGACGCAGTGCCGCGGCCGGGGTGGCCGCTGTCGGAGCGCTCACAGCGGCGATGCCCCGCCAGATGCGAGCGAGGTGCTCCGGATCGTATGCTCCGGGATCGTCGACGCGGGTGAAGACGAAGCGCGGCTCGAGCGGCGCCAGCGCGCGCAGGACGGCGTGGACCCGCTTCGTCCGCATGGCGCCGAACACGATCGTCGGGCGTCGCAGCCCGAGGTCGCGAAGCGCTTGTCCGAGCGCGGCGGCACCGGCGGGGTTGTGCGCGCCATCGAGGAGGACGCGCCGCAGCCCGATCGATGACCCGTCGAGGACCTCCAGCCGCCCCGGCCAGCGTACCGTGGCAAACCCGCTGCGCAGGCTCGACTCATCGACGCGAATGCCATGCCGGTCCGCCAGCGAGTCGAGAAGCGCCAGTACGACCGCCGCATTCTCGGCCTGGTGCGCCCCGATGAGCCCGATCCGCAGGTCGGGCAGATCGCCCGACGGCGTCCCGGCATCGACCACGATCCCGTCCCAGTCGAGCTGGCGCAGGGTCGCTCGATACGGCTGGCGTGGTCCGGCACGGCGGAGGGGCACAAGCTGGGTGGCGCATCGGTCCATGATGGGGCGGAGCCCTCGACCGGATGCGCCGGTGACGGCCAGGTTGCCGGCCTTGATGATCGCCGCTTTCTCCCGGCCGATGGCGGCGAGCGTGTGACCCAGGTACGCCTCGTGATCTCGCTGCACGTTGGTGATGGCGGCCACGCCAAGGTCGAGCACGTTGGTCGCGTCGAGCCGCCCACCCATGCCGACCTCGACGAGCGCGACGTCCACCTCGCGGCGGGCCAGCTCGGCGATGGCGGCCGCGGTGAGCGCCTCGAACTCGGTCGGCGGCCCAACGTCGACGGCGACCCGGTTGATTGCCGGCAGGACGCGCTCCACCACCGCCGCGAACTCGGAAGCGCTGATCGGCTCACCGTCCACGGCCAGGCGCTCGCGGTAGCTGACGAGGTGCGGCTTCGGCATGGTGCCGACGCGGTGGCCGCCGGCGACGAGCACCGCGCGCCCCATGGCCACGACCGATCCCTTCCCGTTCGTCCCACCCACCAGTGCCCCTCGCAGCTGTCGCTCGGGGTGGCCGACCTCGGCCATGAGACGCTCGACACGCTCGAGGCCCATGCTGACCCCGAAGCGGCCTCGCTCGGTGAGCGCGACGACTGCCTGTCGATAGGTGAGGCGTTCCGGATCGGTCAGGCGAGTCAGTCCGCGGCATCCTCGAAGAAGACGCAGTCGTTGAACTGGCCGGTCAGGCACAGGTCGTTGACGTAGCCGGAGTCGAGATGGACGCCACCGCGCAGCTCGCATCGGCTGACGATGCCTTCTTGCTTCATCAGCGTTCGCATCAGCTGCGGGGCCTGGATCGGGATCCTTCCCTTGTCGCTGTTGGTGAGATAGAAATTCGGGCAGTGATGGCGGCGCGGCCTCGAGTAGCCAAGCGGAACGCCGCGACGCCCGACGTGGACCTCGAGCGGCTCCGGCGTGCCGGCGAATCGCTTCTCGGCGATCACGCAGCGGCCGGGCTCGCACTCCTTGTCGTTGTGGCAGCAGGCACGAGCCGGACCGATCCCCTCGACTGCCCACAGCTCCCAGCACGGGCGGCGCAGGATGAATGCCGGGCATCGGTAGCGAATGGTGAGGTCGCAGTTCTCGACCTCCCAGCACATCGCGCGCCGATCCGTGCCGCGCCGGTCCGGCGCAAATGGGTCGTTCGCCTCGCGGCGCTCACCGCCGGTTCGACGTTCGGTCTTGATGATCATCGGTGCGCGGGAGCCCTCCTCGCGGGGGAGTGTAGCGGCTGGCGGGAGGCTGGTGTGGATCTCCCGCCGAGGCCCTTGCGAGACTGAGATGTCCCAAAACACATGAGGTGTGCGTTGTGTCCGGCAGAATCACCCTGGACGTGCTCGATTCGCGTCTGGCGTGAATCAGCACCGTTTGGAGGCGGTTCGCTGCGGCCAATGGTTGCCTGGCGTGAATCCGGACGGTTCGCGATGTTGGCGTCGGACCGGTCAGCGCGGGGCGATGAACTGGCTGAGCCGCTCTTCCATGACCTCCTGGGGCATGTAGCCGACCAGGCGTGCGGCCTCGCGGCCGTTCTGGAAGACGATCAGGGTTGGAATGCTGAAGATGCTGTAGCGCATCGCCAATTGTTGGTTCTCGTCGGTGTTGACCTTGGCGACGGCCATTCGCTCGGCGTGCTTGTCGCCGAAGCTTTCGACGACGGGCGAGACGAGGCGACAGGGACCGCACCACGGAGCCCAGAAGTCCACCAGGACGGGCTTGTCTGCATTGAGGACCTCCGACTCAAAGGTCGCTTCGTCGACCGCGATCGGGGTAGTGGTTGCCATGACTGGACGAATGTGCCTCCAAGCGTGGAATCGAGACAGCGATCATCGTAGCACCGGGCGAGCGGGGAGCCGCTCGTCAGCCTGCGGGGGTGGGTGTCGGTATCGGTGTCGGAGTCGGCGGCGGTGGCAGCGTGGGGACGGACGTCGGAATCGGGGTTGGTGTGGGGGTGGGAGTTGGAGTTGGTGTCGGTGACGGGGTTGGCGAGGGCGTCGGTGACGGCGTCGGGCCGGTGCTCACCACGAGGTTCACCTGGCTGCGCGCGGCGACCGTGTTGCCGGACGGGGGATCGCTCCGAAGGACCGAGCCACTCGGGACGTTCTGGTCAGGCTCGGAGCTGATCTCACCGACGGCGAGGTCGAAGTCGCGCAGCGTCGCCTCGGCCTGCGCCTGGGTCTGGCCGCGCAGGCTCGGAACCTGGACTTCCTCTTCGCCACTCGAGACGACAACCTCGACGGTGCCACCATCGGCGACCTGACCGCCACTCGATGGGTCGCAGCGGATGACCGTTCCCTCGTCGATCTCGTCAGAATTCTCCTGGACCACGTCGGCGCTGACCCCGAGCTCGCCGAGCTGCGCGCGCAGCGTCGTGAGCGCCACGCCATTACAGTCGGGCACGGTCACCAGCGTGGCGGACGGGCTCGGCGTGGGATCGGTGCTCCCGCCGCCCGCCAGCTGCGCAGCCAGAAAGCCGATCGCGCCGAGCAGGATCACCGCCAGGACCGCCAGCAGCCAGATCCACCAAGGCTGACCGTCGTCACGCGGCCGCTCGTAGGCGTCGACGCGACGCGGAGGCGGCGCCAGTGGCGTCCGATCTGCCGGACGCGTGGCGCGTGGCGGCACGTAGACCGTCGGCTCGCCGGCCGGTGGCGTGGTGGCCACGGCCGCTCCGGCCGCGCCGGCCGCGAGCGGGCGAGCTGCGTCCGGGTCACGTCGCCAGACGCGCAGCGCCTCGGCGAATGCGCCGGCATCCGGGAAGCGATCGGACGGCTCGCGCGCAAGTGCGCGCATCAGGATCGACTCGAGGCCGGGGGCGACCGGATGGCCGATGGAGGTCGGCGTTGGCGCGTCCTCGCTGAGCCGCTTGAGCGCCACCCCTGCCGCCGACTCCCCCTCGAATGGACGGCGCCCGGTGAGCATCTCGAACAGCACGATGGCCAGCGAGTAGACGTCGGAAGCTCCGGTGACCTCGTCGCCGCGCGCCTGTTCAGGGCTGAAGTAGTGGACCGATCCGAGCGTGGTACCGGTGACCGTCATCGACGCTTCCGCGACGGCGCGAGCGATTCCGAAGTCGGTGACCTTCACATCGCCCGCGTCGGTGATCAGGATGTTGCTGGGCTTCACGTCACGGTGGACGATTCCCTTGCGGTGGGCGACCTCGAGCGCGCCTGCCACGCCGATCGCGATGCGGACTCCGTCCTCGACCGAGAGGGCGCCGCGATCGTGAAGGACGGCCGACAGGTCCCGTCCCTCGATGAGCTCCATGACGATGTACTGCTCGCCATCGGCCCCATCGGTGCCGTAGTCGTAGACGCTGACGATGTTCGGATGCGAGAGGCCGCCGGCCGAGCGGGCCTCCTGCTTGAAGCGCGCGGCGAACCCGGCATCGGCGCTGAACTGCGGTCGGAGCAGCTTGACGGCGACCTCTCGGTCGAGCTGTTCGTCGACGGCGCGCCAGATCGTGGCCATGCCGCCCTCGCCGAGCGGCGCGATGAGGCGGTAGCGGGCGCTGATCAGCCTGCCGATCATCTCCACGTTGCGGTCAGTCTCGCAGGTCGAGGCCGCGGATGTAGGAGCGGAACTCGTCCGCGTCGTCCGACTCCAGCCCCACGGCCACGTTTGCCATCAGCCAGCCGAGGCGGGTGCCAGCGTCATGCCGGGTGCCTTCGAACTGGTAGCCGAAGACCGGCTGTTCCCGGATCAGCCCCCGGATCGCATCGGTCAGCTGGATCTCGCCGCCGGCGCCGCGGTTGGTCTGCTCCAGGACGTCGAAGATCTTCGGCGTCAGCACATAGCGTCCGAGGACGGCCAGGTCGGACGGAGCGTCGTCGACGGAGGGCTTCTCGACCAGGTTGCGGATCTCGACCAGGCGACCCTCCTCGTGAAGCGGTTCCAGGATGCCGTAACGGCTGACGTCCTCACGTTTCACACGCTGGACCGCCACGACCGAGCCTCGGTGCGCGAGGTGTGCATCGATGAGCTGCCTGGTGACCGGCGCTCCGCCCGGATTGAGCATGACGTCGTCTGACAGCAGGACAGCGAACGGTTCCTCGCCCACGAGATCCTTGGCCATCAGGACGGCATGGCCAAGGCCGAGTTGCTCTCGCTGATGAACGAATGCGACGGTGCCGAACTCGCTGATGCGCCGAATGGTACGCAGCATCTCGATGTCGCCACGATCCTCCAGCCAGCGCTCCAGGGACGCATTGGAGTCGAAATGGTCCTCGATGGCGCTGCGGCCCGTGGCGATGACGATGATGATCTGATCGATCCCGGAGGCGGCGGCCTCCTCGACGGCGTACTGGATGATCGGTCGGTCAACGAGCGGCATCATCTCCTTGGGGAGCGCCTTGGTTGCCGGCAGGAAACGGGTGCCGAAACCAGCGGCGGGCAGGACAGCCTTTCGGACGCGCACGGTGATCGCAATACTCCTCGCTGCGGATTGGGGTTGCCGGCGCAGCGCTCTCGGGTGGTGGACGCGCGCGGCGACGGATCGGTCTCTGTGGGGACGTGAGTATACCAACCGACGTTGCACGGACCCTGCCGTGACGCAGGACGGTACAATCGCGCCGCCGATGATCAAGTCGCTCGTCAGAACATTCCGCGGTCCCAGTCGCGATCCGCGCATGACCTACATCAGCCGTCCCATGCCACGCGATCTGCGTGACGAGGACGTCGTTGCGGCGCTCGAGCTGGCGCTGGCCGAGGATGCCAACCCGGCGTACCTGGTCGAGACACTGCCGGCGGCCCTGAAGCAGGTCACGGGGCGCGACCTCCAGGTGATGGACCGATCTGTCCGCGACGTCACGGGGGCCTTCAGCCGTGTCCAGGTCATGATCCGCGACGGGGACGTCGGCCGGTGGCCTGGCTACGACGCGATGTCGTATCCGCTGCTCGCGCCCTCGCCAAAGGCGGAGGAGACACGCGCCGCCATCGTTGCGGCCGACGCCTCCGCTGATGAAGCTCCATCGGGGCCGAAGCCCGGCTGGGAGCCCCCGCCGCCGGTGCGCCGCTGATGGGCCGTCAGAATGTCCCGCGCGACCAGTGGCTGGAGCTCGGCCACGAGTGTCCGCGTTGCGGCGAGCAGATCACGGAAGCCGACGTCCACGCCTGGCGTCCGATGCCGGAGGATCCCAAGCTCTTGTTGCTCTATTGTCGGAACTGCGGCGATCGCGTGGAGATCAACCACATCTGATCGGTCCCCTGCGGTAATGCTCGATAGATCGAGCCCCATTCACCGGAGGCCGATCCTGTGCTGCAATCTCTCGATGTATCGAGCACCGTTGCGCACCAGGTGCGCCGGGCCGTGCGATTCACGCTCCTCCCCGCTCGATACATCGCGAGAACCGCTCATCTCGGCGCGTCTGGTGAAGGTTGCTCGATCTACCGCGATGTGGTGCCCCCAAGGGGATTCGAACCCCTGATCTCCACCTTGAAAGGGTGGCGTCCTAGGCCTCTAGACGATGGGGGCGCTGAAGCGGCCGGAGCGCCGAGGCTCCAATCGTAGCAGCGGCCGGCGAACTGCGGCCACCCACTCGCGATGACTCCGTTTGCGCCGGGGCGCAAGTACCTACAAGGTGGTGTTCCGCGCGGTCAGAAGTGGCCGCCGAGCGCAAGATGCTCCGGACTGGGCCCGCACCGCATCCTCGTCGGTACGTGCGGTGGGGGCCAAACGCGCGAATTCCCGCGCGCCGATCGACGTTCCTCTCGTCAGCCGATGGAAAAGAGTAGGAGCAGGATCAACAGCCCCGCGATGGCGACGGCGGCGACGAGCGCCATCAGCCCGCCGCCGATCGCGATGAGAATCGACTGCCCATGAGCTCGCTGCCGCGCGGCGCGGCTACCCCAGATCCAGCCCTGGCTGTAGAGGAACAGCCCGATGAGCGTGCCGAGCGTGCCCGCCCCGAGCAGTGCGAGTACCGACAGGTCGGAGTCGCGACCCAGTAGTGCGAGGGCGGAGAGGGCGCCGGCGATGATCAGGCCCACGATTCCGATCACGACGTTGCGCAGCAGGGGATGCATGGGCGCGCCATTCTAGACGGTCGTGGACGCTGGTTTCGCGAGGGGTTTGATCGTCGGGTATGCAACTTGCTTTGGAAGAGTCACGTACCGATAGCCCGTACAGCGAACAGCAAGGAGGCGCCAGATGGCCGAGCGCCGCGGCACCGACCAGAACGGCTCCACCAACGGTTCCACCAACCGCACGATCAACGAAGGAAACATGAGCGTCCGCGAAGCGGGTCGCAAGGGCGGGAAGATGACGCGCGCTCGTTACGGAGCCGAATTCTTTCAGGAGATCGGCGCAAAGGGCGGGAAAGCCGTGAGCGAGCGCTACTCCAATGAGCACTTCCGGGAGATCGGTCGCAAGGGCGGCCGTCGGGTGGCCGAGCTCATCGCTCGCGCCAAGCGGCTCGAGCCCGATCAGGAGCGCGAGTAGCGTTCCTCTTTCCAGGGATCGGCGTCGTTGTGATAGCCGTTGCGTTCCCAGAAGCCCGGATGGTCCTCGGCGCTGAACTCGACGCCGCGCAGCCATTTCGCGCTCTTCCAGAAATAGGGACCGGGAACGATCGCGCGTAACGGGAACCCGTGCTCGGCACTGAGCGGCTCACCGTCGAAGTTCCAGGCGAGCAGGCAGGTCGGCTGCATGACGGTGGCCAACGGCACGTTTGCGGTGTAGCCCCCCTCTGCGTGGAAGATGACGAACCGCGCTTTCGGCGTCGGACGAGCTACCTCCGCGATGTGGCTGAACGCGACGCCTTCCCAGCGCGTGTCGAGCTTCGACCACCGCGTGACGCAGTGGATGTCGAGGGTCTCTTCGGACCGTGGCAACGCCCGGAACTCCGCCCATCGCAGGTTGAATGGCTCTTCAACCTCCCCCGACACGCGGAAATCCCATCCTGATAGGTCGCCATAGTCGGGGACACGGCCGAACTGGAGGACCGGGAACTTCTCCGTCAGCACTTGGCCCGGTGGCACGCGCGCTGCGAGCTCCGGCGGAATGTTGCGCTTCTGCCACGGGAACACCACGGCGCCAGCGTGCCCGATTCGCGCACCGAAATCAAGCCCTTCGCGCGCGCCTAGACTCGACCCAGCATGGCGTCATCCGTCTCCAGCCCTTTTGCCGATCTCGCCGCCGCCGCGGAGGCGGTCGGGCGCACGCGCAGCAAGAATGCCAAGCGGGACCTGCTCGCCGCCTGCCTGCGCGACCTTCCCGCCGAAGACCTGGTCCTCGCCTGCGCCTTCTTCGCGGGCCGTCCGCTGTCCGATCCGACCGCTCGGCTCGGCATGGGCTGGGTCCAGCAGGGCGCGGCATTGGCCCGTGCAAGCGGCGCCGATAAGGGGGCGACGCGGATGGCCTACCTGCGCCACTCGGACTTTGGCGATGCCGCGGCGGACCTGCTGGCCAACGCATCGCCATCCGGCGACACGCTGACCGTGGCCGACGTGGCTGGCGGCTTCGTCGCCATCGCGGCCGCGAACGCCACGGAGCAGCGCATCGGTCTGTTGGATGGCCTGTTCAGAAGGGCCAGTCCGGCAGAGGCGAGATTCATCGGCAAGGTCTCGTCGCGGGAGACGCGTATCGGCCTGCGAGAAGGGTTGTTGGAGGAAGCGGTTGCCGCTGCCTTCGATGCCGACCTGCCCGCGGTCCGGCGCGCGCACATGCTGACAGGTGAGATCGGTGAGGCGGCGATCCTGGCGCGCGACAAGCGTCTGGCGGAGGCTGCGCTGCACCTGGGGCGGCCGATCCGCTTCATGCTCGCCACGCCGGTGGCGGATGCGGCCGAGGTCATGCGTCGCGTCGGTGACGAGGCGTGGATTGAGGACAAATACGACGGCATCCGCGCCCAGCTGCACGTGGAGGCCGATGGCACCGTTCGCCTCTTCAGCCGCGACCTCAACGACGTGACCCGGTCCTTTCCCGAGATCGTCGAGGTCGCAGCCGCGTTGAGGCCGGATGCGCCGCTCGTCATCGACGGAGAGCTGGTGCCATGGCGGCAGGGATCGGTCCTGGACTTCGCCTCGCTGCAGACCCGGCTGGGGCGCGCCCGGCCAAGCGCCGAGCTCCTGAAAGAGGTGCCGGTGGTGCTCGTTGCGTTCGATCTGCTGCATGCCGGCGGCGAGGACTTGCTGGAGTCAGGGCTGCGCGAGCGGCGGACCCGACTCGAGGCACTCTCGTTGCCGGAGCGCAGCGGTGAGCGGCTGCTCCTCGCCCACCTGGCAGCGGCGCGGTCCGCCGACGAAGTTGACCGGCACTTCGATGACGCGCGCGGGCGGCGGAACGAGGGGCTCATGATCAAGGACCCCGATTCCACCTACCAGCCCGGGCGCCGCGGGCTGGGTTGGCTGAAGCTCAAGAAAGCCCTCGCCACGCTCGACTGCGTGGTGGTTGGCGTCGAATGGGGGCACGGCAAGCGCCGCGGCGTGCTGTCGGACTACACATTTGCGGTGCGCGAGACCGATGAGCCGGACGCGCGACTGCTGACCATCGGCAAGGCGTACACCGGCCTGACCGATGCGGAGATCGTCGAGATGACTGCGCGGTTTCAGGCCATCACGCTCCAGGACTTCGGGCGCTACCGGACCGTCGTGCCGGAGGTGGTGGTCGAGATCGCATTCGATCGGATCATGCGTTCGTCGCGCCATCGGTCCGGCTATGCCATGCGATTCCCGCGCATCGTCCGTTTCCGCGACGACAAAGCGGCCGCCGAGGTCGACAACATGGCCACGGTAGAGGCGTTGTTCGGGGAGCAGGCGTCGGGCCGCATTCTCCTGGCCACCGGCTCGGGCGGCGAGACGGAACGCATCGCGGCCATCGGAGAGGCCGAGGGTTGAGCTAGCATCGGCGCATGAGCCAGACCGACCTTCCGGAACACGTTGCGAAGAATCGTGCCTACTGGGACGAGGTCAACGCCCCGCTGTACGCCCCGCACGGTCGGAAGTCGTGGGCCACCGATAAGATCACCTGGGGTGTCTTCGGCGTCCCGGAGGCGGAGCTCCACGTCCTGCCCGAGGACCTGAGCGGCAAGGATGTCGTGGAGCTCGGCTGCGGCACCGCGTACGTCGCTGCCTGGATGGCCCGCCGCGGCGCGAACGTCACGGGAATCGACAACTCGGAGGAGCAGCTCAAGACCGCTCGCGCGCTCCAGGACGAGCACGACCTCCACTTCCCGCTCATCCACGGCAATGCCGAGACGACCGGCCTCCCGGACGAGAGCTTTGACCTGGCGATCAGCGAACACGGCGCCTCGATCTGGGCCGATCCATACCGATGGATCCCGGAGGCCGCCCGAGTCCTGCGCCCCGGAGGCGAGCTCAGCTTCCTAGTCAACGGCACGCTCTGGGTCCTGACCGTTCCCGAGACCGACGACAAGGGTCCCGCTGCCGATCGGCTCCTGCGTCCGTACTTCGGCATGCATCGTTTCGAATGGCCCGGAGAGTCAGGCGTCGAGTTCTACCTTGGCTATGGCGACTGGGTGCGGCTCCTGCGTGCCAGCGGGTTCGAGGTCGTCGACCTCATCGAGATCCAGGCACCCGAAGGTGCCGAGCAACGCGGTCATCAGCTGGTCGATCCAGAGTGGGCGCGGAAGTACCCGGCGGAGCAGATCTGGAAGGCGCGCAAGACCGGCCGCGTCGGCTAGGATCGGTTCAATGGACGAATTCGGCGGCTTCAGCGCGATCAAACCGGTCGATGTCGACATGATCACCGATGCCCACCGCATCACGGGCGTCGTGCAGACCCGGTTCGGGCGGGTGACCGACATCCTCAACCAGACGACGGCTGCCCACCTGACGGTCGAGCGCGCAACCATCAGCGAGCACGCCGACCCGGGCGCCACGCTGGCAGCACCATCGGCGCTGATCGACGTGGCCTCGATCCTCCTGATGGCCGCCTCCGGCTTGACCGGATCGTCGAGCCCCGAGATGCGGATCCCAAAACGCGCCGTGAAAGCCCAGTTCGCCCTTCCGCCGCTTCGCGTGACCGGCACGATCCATGTACCGATGGGCAGCCGTCCCCTCGACGGCCTGCTCAACGTGACCGACCGATTCCTGGCGATGACCGACGTGACCATCGCGTCCGGCGCCTATCCGGAGCTGGGGCGCAGCGCACCTGCCGTCGCGATCTCGCGCGCAAAGGCGCAGATCCTGCTGGTTGCGGACGACGAGCGTCCGGATGAGCTGCTGGCCGATGTGCTCGACGAGCGAACGGCGGAGGCCTGGCTTCGGGCCGATGAGCCGCCTGGCTGATCCACGCCGGCGTTCCTGCCACTCGTGAATCACGTTAGATCCCATAGGCTGTTGTCAAGACTGTCGGCCCCCGCTGGGATCGAAGTCGCCTCCCGAACGCCAGACGCCCCACACGATAGCGAGCGCCTTGCGCATGCAGTGACCCAACGCGTTCATC
>JBPCKH010000119.1:0-7632 GCA_051004475.1 Candidatus Limnocylindria bacterium
TGACGTAGACGAGGATGTTGGCCGTGCCGAGGTCGATGCCGATCTTCATGCGTGCGCTATCGGTCCAATACGAGTGTTCGTGGGGAAGCCCGCAGTATACCGAGGTGGTCCCGCAGAGTCGGGGATCGGGGTCGGGGTCCCTCCGGCCGGGTTGTGACCACTGCCCGCCTGTGGTGCATTGATCGCAACGTGGCGCGCGGTTCGGAACATTGATCGCCCGGCAGCGCATTGTTTGAAGAAACGGACGGTAAGCGCTGGGTTCCACGCTCCGGCAGGTCGTCTCGCGGCTTCCATGGCCGAACACTGATCACCGGGCCGCACATTGTTCAATTTCCTGCCGTCGCACGCCGCCTTGGAGCGTAGACGCGACGCGCGGACGAGGTCTTCGGCATCGGCTCCGCCGGGGAAGCGAACCAGAGGAGACCCGATGGCACGCCGAGCGGCGCTCGCATCCACGAAATTGCGGAACGCCCGTGCAGCTTGAATCGGTCGGACAGGGTCTCAACCTGGCTCAGCCGCTTTCGGATGGCGCGATCCTCGGTGAAGACGATGGCCGGTACGACGGAGCGTGGGTTCCAGCCGAATTGATCGGCCACGTGCCTGGCCAGCCGAGCCTTCACGTCGAGTCCACCGAGGAGCGCCTGTACGTCGACAAGGGCGGTCTTGAGCTCAACAACGAGGAGAGTGCGTGTCGCCGGATGCCATGCAAGTAGATCGATTCGGCCGCGCTCCCCGTAGCGGCTATAGCTCACTTCCACGCGCACAACCCATCCCCATCGCTCGAGACGACGCTTTACCGATGCGCCCAGAGCCGCGTGTCCGGCATCCAGCAATCGGTCGAGGTCGGGGCCGTTCCACATGACGCGCAGATCGACTCGAGCGCCGAGCGTATTGAGGATCGCCTCGATCGTTCTGAGTGGCAGCTCTCTTGCTCGACCGCACTCAAGGAGTGATACGGCTCGCCGTTTGACGGCCCGGGTCGCAAGTGTCGCTTGGGTCAATCGCTGTTGCACCCGCAATAGGCGAGCGATGCGGCCCCAGGCGCTCAGCGTTCATGCGGATGAATGATCCATGTCGTCGCTTACCAGCCACGTACCAGCCGCTTACCGGAAGGGGCGCCACAATGCATGGATGCCTGAAGGCGACACGATCTTTCGAACGGCCGAGGTTCTGCGTGCCGCGTTGGTCGGCCGACGAGTCACTGCAGCCCGCGCCCGACCTCAGCCGGGATTGCGCGGGGTGCCTGACCTGTCGCGGCTCATCGGCGCGACTGTCGACAGCGTGGAAGCGCGGGGCAAGCATCTGCTCATCGGCTTCGACAATGGGCTGACGCTGCGCAGCCATCTGCGGATGACCGGCTCCTGGCACCGATACCGCCCGGGCGAGCCCTGGCGCCGTCCCCTCCGTCAGGCGAGCGCCATTCTCGAGACCGCGGAATCCGTGGCCGTTGCCTTCAACACCCCGGTCGTCGAGCTTCTGACAGACGCGGATTTGCGGCGCTCGCGGCCCCTGACGACCCTCGGCCCCGACCTGCTTTCGCGCACCTTTGACGCCGATGAGGCAGCACAGCGATTCCGCGCGCGCTCATCGGCCGAACTTGGGAACGCACTTCTGGATCAGCGGGCCGTGGCGGGAATCGGCAACGTGTACAAGAGCGAGGTTGCATTCCTCGAGGGTCTGGACCCGTGGGCGCCCGTCGGTGCCTTCGACGATGCGGAGCTGTTGGGGGCGTTGCGCACCGCCCGCCGGCTGCTCCAGGCGAATGTCCACGGCGGTGCGCGGGTCACGACCGGATCTCCCGCGCAGAACGAGGGCCTCTGGGTATATGGACGCGCCGGGCGACCGTGCCGGCGCTGCGGGACGGCCATTCAGAGACGGCGTCAGGGTAAATTGGCTCGGTTGACGTTCTGGTGCCCGCGCTGCCAGGCTGGTCGGGACCGCGGGCGATGAGCATTGCGCGTTCGCGGAGCATTGGTCCAGACCACAGCCTGCGCGTTGAACAATGCGCACCCCACTGAGCGTGAGACCAGCCCGATTCAGCCTGATCCTCCACACAATGATCGCGGGGCCGAGCAATGTTCCAGGCAAACGACTTGACGCTGAACAATGCGCCTCGGGGCCGCAATGTTCGAAATGAGGGACCAGGGAAATGGCGTCAGGCCTCGATACGGTTGATGCGGGCACCGAGGGCGACCAGCTTGGCCTCGATCTGCTCGTAGCCACGATCGACGTGCTCGATGCCGGAGATGACGGACGTCCCCGTGGCCGCCAGCGCGGCGAGGATGAGGGTGGCGCCGGCACGCAGATCCGCGATGCCTACCTCGGCGCCGTGCAGCGGCGAGGGTCCGGTGATGCGGGCGCGCCGCTCGTCCAGCAGCTCGACATCGGCACCCATCCGCGTCAGCTCGCGCAGATGGTCAAGGCGATCCTCGAAGATCGTCTCGTTGATGGTCGAGATTCCATCCGCCTGGGTCATCAGGACCGAGAGCGGCGCCTGGAAATCGGTCGCGAATCCGGGGTAGGGATCGGTGCAGACGTCGACGGCGCGCAGCGAACCTGGGTCAACGGCGCGGACGGTGAGGGCGGAGGCGGACGCATCGGTCTCGAATGGAACACCCATCAGGTCGCAGACCTCCAGAAATGCACCGAGATGCTCCGGATTCACGCCGCGCAGCGTGACTGAGCCGCCGGTGATGGCAGCGGCGATGGCGAAGGTTTCGGCCTCCAATCGGTCGCCGATGACGCGGTGCTCGACGCCACCCAGGGAGTCCACGCCCTCGATCTGGATCCGTCGATCATCGGTCCGCTCGATTCGCGCGCCCATGGCTCGGAGCATCTCGATGAGGTCGTCGACCTCAGGCTCCATGGCCGCGTTGTCCAGAATGGTCGAGCCAGTTGCGAGCGTGGCGGCCAGCATCACGTTCTCGGTGCCCATCACGGTGACGGTTGGGAACTCAACGTGCGCACCGCGCAATCCGCCGGGCGGGGCGGACGCGAAGTAGTAGCCATTGCGGTACACGATCGTGGCGCCCATGCGCTCCATGGCGTCCACGTGCAGGTTGACGGGCCGGCGCCCGATGCGATCACCGCCCGGATTCGGCAGGATGACGCGACCGAATCGCGCCAGCATCGGCCCAAGCAGGATGAAGCTGGCCCGCATTTTCATGCCGGCGTCGAGCGGGACGAACGGCCACGGCGCATCCTTTGCCTGAAGCTCCAGCGCGTCACCGTTGATGCGGCGGACCTCGAAGCCGATATCGGTCAGGACCTCGCGCAGGATGGCGACGTCGCTGATCTTCGGCACGTTGCGCAGGGTGCACCGCTCATCGGTGAGGACGGCCGCGGCCATCATCTTGAGAACGGCATTCTTTGCGCCGGCGATGCGCACCTCGCCGGAGAGCGGCACGCCGCCCGTGATCACGAACTTTTGCATGGACCGATGCAGTCTAGTGGGCACTTCGCCCCGCCGCATCCCGCGCTTCTTGAACATTGGGTGCGTGTGATGCATTGTTCAATTGGAACGCATCCGCCTGGAACAATGCTCGCAGAGGCGTGCATTGTGGGGAGGATCGGGCGCATCGGCGGCCGCTCCACGCTCACCGCGGACGCGACGGCCGCCCAATCGCCAAACAATGCTCACCATGCCGCTCACAGTTCCAACTCCGACGCATCGGTCTGATCAATGCTCGCGGTGGCGATCACGTGCGCGCAACCACGTCATCCGGGGAACGCTTCCTTCCACTCATGTCCGCCCATGTGGTGGCCATCGCACAGGCCGACCCGCCCGCCCATGTGGCGTGACGGCAGGTACGGCTGCATGCCCGCCGCGAGCGGGGTGGGCTCCTTGTTGCAGATCATCATGCGCCCGGTCCGCGCCCACTCGTACAGGTGGTCGGCCGAACAGAACCGATACGGCTTAGTGAAGTTCACCGTCTCGCCATGCGCCGGACTGGTCGGCAGGCCGATCGGTCCCGTCTCGCGTACCACCTCGATCCGCACCGAAAGCTGCGGCATGCGCGTGCCGCACTGATCGCAGGTCAGCACAGTCGGTGGTCAGCCGCCGTAATGGGCGCCATCGCCCTCGCGATGGTTGGCGATGAACTCCGGATCCAGGTTCGGATCCTCGCCCGGCGGTGAACCCCTGTGCGGCTGGAAGTCGACCGGGCAGATGAACGGATAGTCGCGCCCGATCTTGCGAAGCTCCTGCATGCGCCGATGCGGCGGCTCGTCACGGCCCTCCGGTCCGCGCACATGTTCGCGCTCCGCGTCCTCCGGGGTCATCTCGGGCTGGTCTTCCACGGACCGATCGTACCGCAGCGGGGGCTCTCCGATATTTCGGTCGCTTCCGACGCGAGGGCTTACCCGCGGGAGCGGCGGCGGGTGGCGATGCGCTCACGCATGAGGGCGGTCTGGAGCGAGGCTCGGACTCGTGCGATGTCGACCGGATCCTTGGTTTCGCCCAGCTCAGCCTCGGCACGCTTGCGCGCGTCAACGGCCTTCGCCTCGTCGATTTCGTCGGAATGCTCGGCGAGGTCGGCCATCACGATGACCTTGTCCGGCCGCACCTCCACGAAGCCGCCGCTGATGAGCAGCGACTCCTCCGTCCCGCCCTTCTTGATCCGCAGCTCGCCGGTGCCGAGGGCGCTGATCAGCCGGGTATGGTGCGGCAGGATGCCGAGCTGTCCATCGATGCCGGGCACGATGACCATGTCCACCTCATCGGTGTAGGCAAGGCGCTCGGGCGAGACGACTTCAAGCTGCAATGGCATGAGGTCAGCCCATCTTCTCGGCGTTGGCGACCACGTCCTCGATCTTGCCGGCCATGAAAAAGGCCTGCTCGGGGAGCTGGTCGTACTTTCCCTCGAGGATCTCGCGGAAGCCGCGGACGGTCTCCTTGAGCTCGACGTAGGCGCCGGAACGGCCGGTGAACTGCTCGGCCACGAAGAACGGCTGGCTCATGAAGCGCTGGAGACGTCGCGCGCGGGAGACGGTGACCTTGTCCTCCTCGCCCAGCTCGTCCATGCCGAGAATGGCGATGATGTCCTGGAGGTCCTTGTAGCGCTGGAGCGTGCGCTGCACCTCGCGCGAGACCTCGAAGTGCTCGTCACCAACAATGCGCCAATCAAGCACGGTCGAGGTGGAGGTCAACGGGTCGACGGCCGGATAGATGCCGAGCTCAACGATGGAGCGCTCGAGCCGAATGGTCGAGTCGAGGTGCGCGAAGGTGGTGGCGGGCGCGGGATCGGTGTAGTCGTCCGCCGGGACGAAAATGGCCTGGAGCGAGGTGATCGAGCCCTTCTTTGTCGAGGTGATGCGCTCCTGAAGGTCACCCATCTCGGTTGCGAGGGTCGGCTGATAGCCCACCGCCGACGGCATGCGGCCCAAGAGCGCGGACACTTCGGAACCTGCCTGGGTGAAGCGGAAGATGTTGTCGATGAAGAGGAGGATGTCACGTCCCTCCTCGTCGCGGAAGTACTCGGCCATGGCCAGGGCCGTCAGGCCGACGCGCTGGCGAGCACCGGGCGGCTCGTTCATCTGCCCGAAGACCATCACTGTCTTGTCAATGACGCCAGATTCGGTCATCTCGCCGAGGAGGTCGTTGCCCTCGCGAGATCGCTCGCCCACGCCGGCGAACACGGAATAGCCACCATGCTCGGCGGCGATGTTGCGGATGAGCTCCTGGATGATGACAGTCTTGCCGGTGCCGGCGCCACCGAAGACGCCGACCTTGCCGCCACGGCGGAAGGGAGCGATGAGGTCGATGACCTTGATGCCGGTCTCGAAGACCTGCGCCTCCGTCTCCATCTGGTCGAAGGCCGGCGGCTCGCGGTGGATAGGCAGGCTCTTCTCCGCCTTCACCTCGCCCTTGCCGTCGATCGGGTGACCGAGCACGTCAAACACGCGTCCGAGCGTGGCCTCGCCCACCGGCACCGTGATCGGCACACCGGTGTCCACGGCATCCAGGCCGCGCGCAAGGCCGTCGGTCGTTGACATGGCCACGGCACGCACCCAGTTGTTGCCGAGGTGCTGCTGGACCTCGACGACGAGCGTCTCGTCGCCGGTATCGGCGCCGCCCTTCTTTGGCCGAGTGATGGTCAGCGCGTTGTAGATGTCGGGCAGATCGCCCGGCGGGAACTCGACGTCGATCACGGGCCCCGTGATCTGGATCACCTTACCGGTCGCCATCGGTGTGTTCTTCTCCTCTGCCTAGCCGAGCGCTTCCGCGCCGGAGGCAATCTCGATCATTTCGCGGGTGATGGTCGCCTGGCGCGTCTTGTTGTAGACGAGCGTCAGGTCGCCGATGAGCTCATTTGCGTTCTCGGTCGAGTTGCGCATGGCGATCATGCGGGCCGACTGCTCCGATGCATTGTTCTCGAGCACAGCGCGATAAATGTTGATGGCCACGTAGTGCGGCAGAAGGTGGTGCAGCACGGCCTCGGGCGAGGGCTCGAACAGGTACTCGTCATTCGTGCGCTCGCTCTCCTCTTCCATCTCGGGCCGGACAACCGGAAGGATGGTGTCGATTTCCGGCTTTTGGGCGAGCGTCGAGACGAATGTGCTGTAGGCGATATCTATCTCGTCGTACTTCTCGGCCAGGAAGTCCTCGACCACCAGCCGCGCGATGGGCGTCACGTCCGAAAAACTGGGGCGGTCGCCGAGCTGGGCGAAGTGCGCCGCGATCGGCACGCCGGCTCGTCGCAGGGCGTCGCGGCCCTTGCGTCCGACCGTGATGGCCTCGATCTCGACGGCTGCTTCGCCAGTGCTTTCTGATGCTCGGCGCGCCACCCAGCGCAGGACCGATCGCGTGGCGTTGGCATTCAGCGAGCCCGCCAGGCCGCGGTCGGTGGTGATCACGATGATCGCCACGCGGCGGATCGGCCGACGCGCCAGGAGCGGGTCGACCTCCTCGGTCAGACCGGCGGCACCGGCGACGCGCCCGAGCGCCGCTTCGATCTCATCGGCGTACGGACGCGCGGCCAGGATCGAGTCCTGCGCGCGCTTCATTCGCGACGCGGCAACCATCTCCATCGCTCGCGTGATCTGGGCGATGTTGCGGACCGATCCGATCCGCCCGCGAATATCCTTCAGGCTCGGCATCTAGCGACCCGTTCTCATTCCGTGGCCGTGCTCGATAGATCGAGCAGACGGCACGGCGCGGGCCTCTCCGGTGAAATCCGCTCGATACATCGCGATCAGGCCTTGTGGTCGGTCGTGGCGGACTCTTCGACAGCACCCTCGGCGCCGGCATCGACCGACGCGCTCGACCCGGTCGTGCTCGCCTCGGTGGGCCTGGTCTCATCGGGCCTGGTCTCATCGGGCCTGGCCTCATCGGTCTCGGGCTTCGGCTCATCGGCCTCGGGCTTCGGCTCATCGGTCTTGGGCGACGCCGCGGCGGCGGCGTCATCGGTCTTGGGCGACGCCGCGGCGGCGGCGTCATCGGTCTTGCCGTAGCCGCCCTGGCGCTTGAACTCCGCGACCGCCTTCTCGAGGGTGACGGTCGTCTCATCGGAGAGGACCTTGTCCTTCGCGATCGTGGGTAGCAGCTCCTCGTAGCCGGACTCGAGGTGGCGGTAGAGGCCGGACTCGAACTCGGCGACCTTGGTCGTCTCGACGTCGTCGAGGAGGCCGTTG
>JBPCKH010000120.1:0-5666 GCA_051004475.1 Candidatus Limnocylindria bacterium
CACGGCGACCTCAACGCCTTCCTCGTCGAGGCGGATGAGGTCGCCGACAGCGGTGACGAACCGGCCGCCGAGTGCCGTCCGCAGCGTCGAAAGCGTCCGCCGAAGGGCACCCCGGGCGTGATCAGCGTCGTACTCCGGCCAGAGCAGGCCGGCAAGCGTGGACCGTGCCACCGCCGGTCCATCCAGCGCCAGGCACGCCAGCATCGCTGTGGCCTTGCGCGTGTCGAAGACGACCGGATCACCGTCGAGTGCCACCATTGGCGGACCAAGCATCGTCAGGCGGAGCGACCGCCGACCGATCGCGCTACGCTTCGTGGCCATCAACCTGTATCGTAACGCGAGCCGGACCGTAACGATCTCGGAACGGACGCCTGCGACAAGGAAACCCGATGCACAGCAGGAACGTCGTCTTCGCCAGTCTCGCACTGAGCGTGGTCTGCCTCATGGCCGGCGCTGGCTACCTCGTCGCCAGCCTCCCGCTACCCCGCGACTTCCGGGAATGGGGGTTTCCCGGCTTCCAGGGGGTCGCCGCCATCGTGTTCACGATCATGGGGACGCTGATTGTCCTGCGCCATCCGGGAAACTTGATCGGGTGGCTGCTTTTCGGAGCAGGCATGCTCAGCGCGCTCCAGTTCTCGGGCCACTACTACGCCGTCCATGCCATCGTCAACGGGGCTTGCGTCGACTCCCTGGTTGCGACCGCTTTATGGTTCGAAGACTGGATCTGGATTCCTGTGATCGGTGCCGTGGGCGTCTTCACCATGTTGCTATTTCCCACCGGGACGCTCCCATCCAATCGTTGGAGGCCGTTGGTCTGGACCGCGCTCGGGAGCATCATCGCGGGATCCATCGCGTTCATGGCAATGCCGCTGACCAATGGGAGCGCATCCGTCCCCTTCACCTCGCCCCTGGTTACCGGCCTCGCGTCGATCGCGATGACCGCCACGAGCGGATGCGTGGCGGCCTCGGTCGCCTCGCTCATCGGCCGGTATCGGCAGGCATCGGGGATCGAGCGGCAGCAGCTGAAGTGGCTCGCGCTGGCCGGCGCGGTCCTCATCGTCGTCTGGGTCGTCTACTTCGCATTGTTCGTCGTGACAGGCGACGAGGCTACATTCGCCGCGGCGCCGGCCGTGGCCGTGCTCATGATCCCGGCCGCGATCGGCGTGGCAATCCTGCGCCATCGGCTACTGGACATCGATCTCCTCATCAACCGCACCCTGGTGTACACCCTCGTCAGCGTCATGCTGGGGGCGGTGTACGCGCTGGGAGTCCTTATCCTGCAGGGTCTCCTCGGGCCGATGTTGGCCGGCGGTGGCACGCTTGCCGTCGCGGCCTCCACCCTGGCTGTCTCAGCCCTCTTTCAGCCGGTGCGAAGGCGCGTCCAGGTGACGGTCGACCATCGCTTCTACCGCTCGCGCTATGACGTGCAACGGACACTTGAGCGCTTCGGCGCGCGACTGCGCAACGAAATCGACCTCGATGCACTCTCGGGTGAGCTGATCTCCGCCGCACACGAGACGATGCGCCCGACGTCCGCCGGCGTATGGCTCCGTCACCGGACCCGTCCAGCATGATGCTGCGCAGCACGTTCGTCATGGGCATCGCAACCGTTGCCATCGGGCTCATGCTGGCGTCGATGGCGCTGCCGAGCCCGGACGGGTCAACCCCCTCCGAGTGGGTCGAACTCGTGGACATCTATTTCCGCGTCGCCTTCCTGGTGCTGGTCACAGGGCTTGCCGCCGTCGGCGCACTGATCGCGATCCGCCGGTCGGATCACCCAATCGGATGGCTTTTCCTGGCTGCCGCACCGCTGACCGCGATCTCGAGTTTCGGCACCAACCTCGCGGCCCTGGTCGTACGTGGCGACACCGAGCTGCATTTTAGCGCGAGCCTCATCATCTGGCTCGCGACGTGGGCCTTTACCCCGGCGATCGCGATCCTGGTCTTTCTCGTTCCACTCGTCTTCCCGACGGGACGCTTCCTCTCGCGTCGCTGGCGAAGACTGGCGTGGTTCATCACACTCGGCTTCGCCCTGGCGGTTGTCGTCACGGCGTTCCGTGCAGGCCCCAGCGATGCTGCTGCTGGGTTGCCGAACCCGTTTGGCATCCCCGCTCTGACGCCGATCTTCGACGTGATCGACTTCTTGCTCGTCGTCACCGTCCTGGCAACGTTGGCCCCCGTTATCGTCTCGATCATCCTCCGCTATCGCCGCGCAGGACCGGTCGAGCGCCAACAACTGCGATGGTTCCTCTACCCGGCGTCATTGACCGCTGCCAGCTTCGGGGCCGCGCTCACTAACGCCCCGCTCGAAATCGTCGGCCTCATCAGCTGGCCCACCGCGATCGGGAGCCTAGCCCTGGTACCCCTGGCAATCGGCATAGCAATCCTCCGCCATCGGCTGTTCGAGATCGACCGCCTCGTGAGCCGCACCCTGACCTATTCGCTCGTCACGGCCGTGCTCATCGGCGTCTACCTTGGCGCCGTCGTGATGCTGCAGGTCTTGCTTGCGCCGGTTGTCGGCGACAGTTCGCCACTCATCGTGGCGGCCTCGACCCTGCTGGTCGCCGCCCTCGTGCGCCCGGTCCTGCGCCGCATTCAGGCGGGCATCGATCGTCGCTTCAATCGATCCCGCTATAACGGCGAGGTGACGGTCCGCGCGCTGAGCGGCCGCCTTCGCGACATCACCGACGTCGACCGCGTCGCGGATGTTCTGGCGAATTCCACGACCGAAGCTCTCGCCCCCAGGACAGTGTCAGTCTGGCTGCGCCCTAGGCAAGCGGACAGGTGACCCACAACGAGGAGCTCAGGCACGTGAGAATCGTAACGATCAGCGGACGCCACGGCGCCACGATGGTTGCGCAATGACGACCTGGACCCAGACCCTGCGACGCCGGATCACCCGCCGCACGGCCGCCCTTCCCCCGGATCCGCCACTCGGCATTGAACACATCGCTGGCGCCGACGCCATCGCGGTCGAGATAGGACCGAACGACCCGATCCTCGCCTTCCTCCAGAGCGCACCGGGGCCGGTGGAGCTCGGAACGCTCGAGCTCGACTCCCCCGCCGTCCGCGACCTGCGAGCGGCCGGCGTGGCGCTGGTGGTCCCCTTGATCAGCTCAGGGGAGCTGATCGGCACGCTCAACCTGGGACCCCGACTGTCGGAGCAGGGCTACTCGACCGATGACCGCCGGCTGCTCGACTCACTTGCCGCGCAGGCGGCGCCTGCCCTGCGCGTCGCGCAGCTCGTGCGTGAGCAGGAGGCGGAGGCCCGCGAGCGGCAGAAGATCGAGCAGGAGCTCCAGGTTGCGCAGCTCATTCAGCAGCATTTCCTGCCGACCACCCTGCCGCAACCCCCTGGCTGGAGCATCGAGGCTCACTACCGGCCGGCGCGCGCCGTGGTTGGCGACTTCTACGATGTCGTGGAGCGACCGGATGGCCGCATCGCGTTCGCCGTCGGCGACGTCACCGATAAGGGAGTGCCGGCGGCCATGGTTATGGCGGCGACTCGCTCCCTGCTCCGCTCGGCCGGCCGCGAGGACCTGAGCCCGGGCGGCGTTCTGGCGCAGGTCAATGAACTCCTGCACGGCGATATCCCATCCCGCATGTTCGTCACCTGCCTGTACGGCATCCTCGACCCGCGCACCGGCGAGCTGCGCTTCGCGAACGCCGGCCACAACCTGCCCTTCCTCCAGACCGATGATGGGGCCGATGAGCTCCGCGCGACGGGCATGCCGCTCGGCCTGATGCCAGGGATGAGCTACGTCGAGGTTGAGCACGTGCTGAAACCGGGCCAGCTGCTGCTCCTCCACTCCGACGGCGTCACAGAGGCCCACGCGCCGGACCGCGAGATGTTCGGCACCCCGCGACTGCACGATTTGGTCGCCATCCGCGCCGACGAGCGCGGTGGGATGCTCGCCAGCGTGCTCGCCGAGCTGGAGCGCTTCACGGGCCTCGGCTGGGAGCAGGAGGACGACATCACGCTCCTGTCACTGCGCTGGGAAAGCGAGGCCGCCGCCTCGACACTTGCCGAGCGGACGTTCCCCAGCCAACGAGGCATCGAACGCGAGGCAATGGCCTGGGTGGCCGAAGCCGTCGTGGCAAGCGACTTGGAGCCGGCTCGCGCAGAGAACCTGAAGACGGCAGTGGCAGAGGCGGTGATGAATGCCGTCGAGCACGGAAACGGTGGGGACGAGACGCTGCCTGTCGAGGTCCGCGTGGAGCGGCGCGCCGCCGAACTCGTGGTGGCCATCACGGACCGCGGCGGCGGTCGGATGATCGCCATCACCGAGACCCCGGATATCGATGCCAAATTGCGCGGCGACCAGACGCCGCGAGGATGGGGGCTGTTCCTCATCCAGAGCCTGGTTGACGCGGTGCGCGAGTCGAGCGACGAGTCACGCCACACCGTGGAGCTCGTGCTCCGCACAGATGGAGGTGAACCCACATGACGGATCGATTCAATGCCGTTCCCAGACAGGAGGACGGCACCGGGATCATCGATCTCGTCGGCGTTCTCGATGGCGACTCGGCCACGGCGCTGACGGAGGCGTACGCAACCGCCGCGCCGGAGGCCGACCGCATCCTGCTCAACTTCGAGCCGATGACGTTCATGAACAGCAGCGGGATCGCGCTGGTGGTTGAGATGCTCGCCCGCGCACGGGTGGAGGGACTGGCCGTGCATGCCACCGGCCTCTCCGCGCACTACCGCCACATCTTCGAGATCACCCGGCTCAGTGATTTCATGACCATTCACGACGACATGGCCAGCGCGGTCGCGTAGGCCGCACCACAAGGAGAGGAACCGATGGAAGTCCGCCTGATCGACGATCGGTCCAGTGCAATCGACATCGTCGGCGAGCTGACAGGTGACAGCGAGCAGCCGCTGGCCGATGCCCACGAAGCCGCGTCACGGCCGAGCACCAAGCTGGTCGTCCTGAATTTCAGCGGGCTGGAATACATGAACAGCACCGGCATCGGGCTGCTGGTCACCATGCTGATCCGCGCTCAGCGGCAGGGTCAGCGCGTCGTCGCCTACGGCCTGGACACGCACTACCGAGAGATCTTCAGCCTGACCCGCCTCGATGAGGCCATCGGCATCGTCGACACGGAGGCTGATGCCCTGGCGCATGTCACCGCCTGACCGCGATTCCAGCGGGAGGGGGTCGGTGATCCGCCGGGCGGTGCGCACAACCGCGCTCGCCCTCTTCGCGGCGACAATTCTGATGGTGGCCTACAGCCTGGCCTCCCTCTTCCTGCCGGGAGCCGAGCTGATCCCCGCTCGCCTGGGAGCGGCCGCGCACCAAACCCTGCATCCAGCCAGTGCGTCAGTCTGGCTGAGAGAGCGGCGGCCATGAGCGCGCGTGCGTGGACATGGGTCCTGTGGACGGTGGCCGCCATGCTCGTGATCGCCGAGGTGTTCTTCGCGATCCAGAACAAAGGCCGCGAAGCCGGCGGCAGCTACGGGCCAGTCTTCGACTCGCTGTTCCGCCTTGGCCTGCTGGTGTTCCCAACGGTCGGCGCGTTCGTCGCATCGCGACGCCCCAAGAATGCCATCGGCTGGATCATGCTGGGCACGGGCGTCCTGCTTGCCCTGTCCGGGTTCGCACTTTCGTACGCGACCTACGGGCTCTTCACGCGGCCCGGCGGCGTCCCCGCGGCGGACGTGA